>NZ_QBIZ02000007.1:0-257577 GCF_003057735.2 Pseudomonas sp. RIT411 | reverse complement strand
CCGTCGAAGAGCATCGTCGACAGATAGCGCTCACCGGAATCCGGCAGGATGACCACGATGGTCTTGCCCTGCATCTCCGGCGTCTCGGCCAGCCGGACCGCGGCCGCCATGGCGGCGCCGCAGGAGATGCCACAGAGAATGCCTTCCTCGCGCATCAGGCGCTGGGCCATCAACTTGGCCTGCTCATCGCTCACCTGCTCGACGCGATCGACCATGGCGAGGTCCAGGTTGCCGGGTACGAAGCCGGCGCCGATGCCCTGGATTTTGTGCGGGTTGGGCTTCACCTCGGCACCGGCCAGGGTCTGGCTGATGACCGGCGAGGTTTCCGGCTCCACGGCGACCGAGAGGATCGGCTTGCCCTTGGTGTTCTTGATGAAGCGGGAGATGCCGGTCAGGGTACCGCCGGTACCGACGCCGGCCACCAGCACGTCGATGGCGCCATCGGTGTCGTTCCAGATCTCGGGGCCGGTGGTTTTTTCATGGATGGCCGGGTTGGCCGGGTTGTCGAATTGCTGCGGCATGAAATAGCGATCGGGCTCGCTCTCGGCGATCTCCCGCGCCTTCTCGATCGCGCCCTTCATGCCCTTGGCCGGCTCGGTCAGCACCAGCTCCGCGCCCAGCGCCTTGAGCACCTTGCGCCGCTCCAGGCTCATGGAGGCCGGCATGGTCAGCATCAGGCGATAGCCACGGGCGGCGGCGACATAGGCCAGGCCGATGCCGGTATTGCCCGAGGTGGGCTCCACCAGACTCATGCCGGGCTTGAGCAGCCCCTTGGCTTCGGCGTCCCAGATCAGGTTGGCACCGATACGGCATTTGACCGAATAGCCCGGATTGCGTCCCTCGATCTTGGCGAGCAGGGTGACGCCCTTGGGACCGAGGCGATTGATGTAGACCAGCGGCGTGTTGCCGATGGATTGGGCGTTGTCAGCGAAGATGCGGCTCATGGCGGATCCTGTACGGCGCGGAAAACTCGCAGCCTAGGCCTTGCGTCCGATGGCGTCCAGCCCAGGTGCGGCGTGCTATCGTCAGGCGAAACAGCTGCCGAGGATCAGTGATGGCCTTTCAGGGTACCGAGCGTTATGTGGCCACGGCCGAACTCAGTCTGGCGGTCAATGCCGCCATCCAGCTGGGGCGTCCGCTGCTGGTGAAGGGCGAACCGGGCACCGGCAAGACGCTGCTGGCCGAGCAGGTGGCCGAGAGCCAGGGGGCGCGGCTGATCACCTGGCACGTCAAGTCCACCACCAAGGCGCAGCAAGGGCTCTATGAGTACGACGCTGTGAGTCGCCTGCGCGATTCCCAGCTGGGGGATCCCCGGGTGCAGGAGGTGGCGAACTACATCAAGCCGGGCAAGCTGTGGGACGCCTTCACCGCCGAGGATCCGGTGGTGCTGCTGATCGACGAGATCGACAAGGCCGACATCGAGTTTCCCAACGACCTACTGCTGGAACTCGATCGCATGGAGTTCCATGTCTACGAGACCGGCGAGACCATTCGTGCCCAGCGGCGACCCGTCATCATCATCACCTCCAACAACGAAAAGGAACTGCCGGACGCCTTTCTGCGCCGCTGCTTCTTTCACTTCATCCGCTTTCCCGAGCGCGACACCCTCGAACGTATCGTCCAGGTGCACTATCCCGATCTCCAGGGTCGCCTGGTCAAGGAGGCGCTGGATCTCTTCCTCGACCTGCGCAGCGTGCCGGGGCTGAAGAAGAAGCCGTCCACCTCGGAGCTGGTGGACTGGCTGGCGCTGTTGCTGGGCGATGAGGCGGCGCAGCGGGCGCTGCACGGCGAGGGCGGTCTGCCGCCCCTGGCAGGTGCCCTGGTAAAGAACGAACAGGATCTGCAGTTGCTCGAACGCCAGGCCTTTATGCGCCGGCGGCGGAGCTGAGCGCGGCATGTTCCTCGATTTCTTCACTCGACTCAGGGCCGCGGGCATCCCGGTGTCCCTGGGCGAACTGCTGGATCTGCACGCTGCCTTGGATGCCGGCCTGGCGGTGGCCGATCCCGAGGCCTTTTATCTGCTGGCGCGCGCCGTGCTGGTCAAGGACGAGCGCTTCTTCGACCGTTTCGACCAGGTCTATGCCGGCGAGCTGGCCAGGTCGGAGCGTGCGCCGAATGCGCAGGCGCTTCCCGCGGATTGGCTGCGGCTGGAGCTGCAGCGGCGGCTATCGGAGGAGGATCGCCAGCGGCTGCAGACCCTGGGTGGCCTCGATGAGCTGCTCGAGACCCTGCGGCAGCGTCTCGCCGAACAGCGCGAGCGGCACGCCGGCGGTAACAAATGGGTCGGCACGGGCGGTACCAGTCCCTTCGGCAGCGGTGGCTACAATCCCTTCGGTGTGCGCGTGGGCGAAGCCGGTACCCGCCAGGGGCGGGCGGCCAAGGTCTGGGAGCAGCGCGACTTCCGCAATCTGGATGACCGCGCGCCCCTGGATCGCCGCAACCTGCAACTGGCCCTGCGCCGGCTCAGGCGCTTCGCTCGCCAGGGCGCGGCGGCGGAATTCGATCTGGAGGAGACCATCGCGGCCACGGCGCGCGAGGGCGGGTTGCTGGACGTGCGCTATCGCCCAGAGCGGCACAATGCGACCAAGGTGCTCCTGCTGCTCGATGTCGGCGGCTCCATGGACCTGCATGTACAGCTGTGCAGCGAGCTGTTCAGCGCCTGCCGCCTGGAGTTCCGCCACTTGGAGTACTACTACTTCCACAACTGCGTCTACGAACGCGTCTGGCGGGACAATGCCCGGCGCCACGAAGAGGGGCTGGCGACCGGTGAGCTTCTGCGCCGCTATGGCGCGGACTACCGCCTGGTGATCGTCGGCGATGCCAGCATGGGGCCCTATGAGCTCACCCACCCGGGGGGTAGCGTCGAACACTGGAACGAAGAGCCCGGCGCGCTCTGGATCCAGCGGCTGTGCCAGCACTTTCCGCGGGCTGCCTGGCTCAATCCCTATCCACGCGATGGCTGGGATTTCAGCACCTCCATCGGCCTGTTGCGCGAGCTGATGGGGCAGCGCATGTTCCCCCTGACCGGCGAAGGCCTGGGCGAAGCCATCCGCAGCTTGACCCGCCCATGAAAAAACCCGGCCTTGGCCGGGTTTTTTCATCGCTCGAACTCAGCGCTGGCCGTAGCGGCGCAGGGCTTCGATGCGGTCTTCCAGCGGCGGGTGGCTCATCAGCAGACCGGCCAGGCCGTTCTTCAGCGAGCCGTTGATGCCGAAGGCGTTCAGGGTGTCGGGCATCTGCACCGGGATACCCTGTTCGGCACGCAGGCGCTGCAGGGCGCCGATCATGGCATTGGGGCCGGCCAGGCGCGCACCGGCTTCGTCGGCGCGGAATTCGCGTTTGCGCGAGAACCACATGACGATGATGCTGGCCAGGATGCCCAGGACCAGTTCGGCGACGATGGTGGTCACGAAGTAGGCGATACCATGGCCTTCCTCGTTCTTGAAGATGGCCTTGTCGACGAAGTTGCCGAAGATCCGCGCGAAGAACATTACGAAGGTGTTCACCACGCCCTGGATCAGCGCCAGGGTCACCATGTCGCCGTTGGCGACGTGGCCGATCTCGTGGGCCAGCACCGCACGCACCTCTTCGGGCGAGAAACGCTCGAGCAGGCCCTGGCTGACCGCGACGAGGGCGTCGTTGCGGTTCCAGCCTGTGGCGAAGGCGTTGGCCTCGTAGGCCGGGAAGATGCCGACCTCGGGGGTCTTGATGCCGGCTTCGCGGGCCAGCTCTTCGACGGTCTGCAGCAGCCACTGCTCATGGCGGGTACGCGGCTGGCTGATGACCTCGGTACGGGTGCTCATCTTCGCCATCCACTTGGAGATGAACAGCGAGACCAGCGATCCGGCGAAACCGAACACGGCACAGAACACCAGCAGACTGCCATAGTTCTGACCGGTGTAGCGATCCACGCCAAGCACCTTCAAGGTGATGCTGGCAACGATCAGCACCGCCAGGTTGGTAGCCAGAAACAACAGAATGCGCATCATGGTGGGGTACAGCTCCTCACAGGTTTATCTGCCGGCTATATAAGGTTCCGTCCCGGTCCGTTCAACGTTTCCACTATTGCAAACTGTGTCGTCTGCCGGCCGATTGGGCTGGCGGCGGCCAGCGCACGAGTGCCAGCGCCGGTTGACGCCGCCGGGGGCGCCAACCGGTGAAAGACCCGGAAATGCTTTGCCGCTACTGGGCGTAGCCGCCGAGGAAGTTGCCGATGCGGCCGATCGCCTGCTCAAGGTCATCGACGCGGGGCAGGGTGACGACACGGAAGTGGTCGGGCCAGGGCCAGTTGAAGGCGGTGCCCTGGACCACCAGCAGCTTTTCCGACAGCAGCAGGTCGAGGACGAATTTCTCGTCGTTGTGGATGGGGCAGACCTTGGGATCGATCCGCGGGAAGGCATAGAGCGCGCCCATCGGCTTCACGCAGCTGACCCCGGGGATGTCGTTGAGCAACTCCCAGGTGCGATTGCGCTGTTCCAGCAGGCGCCCGGGCGGCAGGACCAGGTCGTTGATGCTCTGGTAGCCGCCCAGCGCGGTCTGGATCGCGTGCTGCGCCGGCACGTTGGCGCACAGGCGCATGTTGGCGAGGATGTCGAGGCCTTCGATATAGCTGTGGGCGCGGTGCTTGGGCCCCGAGACGATCAGCCAGCCCGACCGGAAGCCGGCGACGCGATAGGACTTGGACAGGCCGTTGAAGGTCAGGCACAGCACGTCCGGCGCCAGGGAAGCGGTGGAGATGTGCTGGGCCTCGTCGTAGAGGATCTTGTCGTAGATCTCGTCGGAGAACAGCACCAGGTTGTGCCGCCGCGCCAGCTCGACGATGCCTTCCAGCACCGCCTTGGAGTAGACCGCACCGGTGGGGTTGTTCGGATTGATCAGCACCAGCGCCTTGGTGTTGCTGGTGATCTTGGCTTCCATGTCGGCCAGATCGGGGAACCAGCCGGCCTGTTCGTCGCACAGGTAGTGCACCGGCTTGCCGCCGGCCAGGCTGACCGCGGCGGTCCACAGCGGATAGTCCGGCGCCGGGATCAGCACCTCGTCGTTGTTGTTGAGCAGCGCCTGCATGGCCATGACGATCAGCTCGGAGACGCCATTGCCCAGGTAGATGTCTTCGATGCCGACACCCTCGATGCGCTTCTGCTGGCAATACTGCATCACCGCCTTGCGCGCGCTGAACAGGCCCTTGGAGTCGCTGTAGCCCTGGGCGGTCGGCAGATTGCGGATGACGTCCTGCAGGATCTCCTCGGGCGCCTCGAAGCCGAAGGGCGCCGGATTGCCGATGTTGAGCTTCAGGATGCGGTGGCCTTCTTCTTCGAGGCGCTTGGCATGCTTGAGGACCGGGCCGCGGATGTCGTAGCAGACATTGGCGAGCTTGTTCGACTTGGAGACCTGCATGGGGAAATGAATCCTGGAAAAGGGCGAGAAAGACTCGGCGGGGACGGACGCCGACCGGCGCTTGGCAGCATCCGGGGGCGGATGCCAGACTGAGCGGGAATCATACGGCCGCATCGCCTGTTACAAAAGATGCGCCGGCATCCAGAGAGGTCATCATGGAAAAAGTACAGCGTAGCCCGGAAGACTGGCGTGAGCGCCTGACCGACGATCAGTTTCGCGTCTGTCGCCTGGCCGCCACCGAAAGACCCTATACCGGTGCCTACTGCAACACCAAGACGCCCGGCGTCTATCACTGCGCCTGCTGCGAGCTGGCGCTGTTCGACTCCAGCACCAAGTTCGATTCCGGCTGCGGCTGGCCCAGCTATTACGCACCCATCGATGGCGAGGCGGTGCGGGAAAAGGAAGACTTCAGCCACGGCATGCACCGCGTCGAGGTGCTCTGCGCCCGCTGCGACGCCCATCTGGGCCACGTCTTCCCCGACGGTCCGCCGCCGACCGGCCTGCGCTACTGCATCAACTCGGTGGCGCTGCAGCTGCAACCCAGGGCCTCCGCGTGATCAGGGACCTCCTCAGCCTGCCGTTCGAGACCGCCGATGGCCAACGGGCCTGCCTGGCCGACTGGCCGGCGCGGGCCTATCTGGTGGTCAACACCGCCAGCCGTTGTGGCTTCACTCGCCAGTACGACGGCCTCGAGGCGCTGCAGCAGCGCTATCTGGCCGAAGGACTGCGAGTGATCGTCTTTCCCTGCAATCAGTTCGGCGGCCAGGAGCCGGGCAGCAATGCCGAGATCCAGACCTTCTGCCTGACCCGCTTCAACGTCAGCTTTCCGGTGATGGCCAAGCTCGACGTCAATGGTGACGGTGCCCATCCGCTGTTCGTCGCGCTGAAAAAGAGAGCGCCAGGGCTGTTGGGTGGCGCGATCCGCTGGAACTTCACCAAGTTTCTCGTCACGCCGGCGCAGGGGCGTGTGCAGCGCTTCGCGCCCATCACCCGTCCGTCTCAGCTGGAAAAGCATGTCCGCCAGGCGCTGGCCTCCTAGGGGGCCCTCCAGCCGGGCTTTGTCTGGATGGTAAAAGTCATACGATAATGCCTGGCCTGAAGGGCGGCTGACCCGCTTTCTCTTTTCGTCGTCAAGGATCATCCCCGTGAATGCCTCCCTAGAAGACTTTCTGCTCCACGCCCGGCAGGTGCTGGAGCGCCTCGAACCCCTGTTGCCCCATCGTCGCGAACCGCTGGACTGGCAGCACTGCTATGCGGCGCGCTGGCGTCGGGAAGGCCATGGCGGCTATCTGCAGCCGCTCGAGGTCAATCTGGAACTGCGCCTGGCCGATCTGCTGGGTATCGATCGCCAGCGCGATCAACTCGCCCGCAACACCCGCCAGTTCGTGGCCGGACTGCCGGCCAACCACACGCTGCTGTGGGGTGCGCGGGGCACTGGCAAGT
The DNA here is from genome assembly GCF_003057735.2 of Pseudomonas sp. RIT411. Taxonomy (NCBI): domain Bacteria; kingdom Pseudomonadati; phylum Pseudomonadota; class Gammaproteobacteria; order Pseudomonadales; family Pseudomonadaceae; genus Pseudomonas; species Pseudomonas sp. RIT411. The sequence goes on along the minus strand of NZ_QBIZ02000007.1, from coordinate 250,740 downwards.
CATCGCTGATCCGGGCGCTGCTGGCGGAATATGCCGGCGAGGGTCTGCGGCTGATCGAAATCGAACGCGACGATCTCGCCGATCTGCCGCGCGCCGTTGAGCAACTCGCCGGTCAACCGCAGCGCTTCGTGGTGTTCTGCGATGACCTCTCCTTCGATTCCGGCAGCGACGACTACCGGGTGCTCAAGAGCGTGCTGGACGGTTCCCTGGAGCAGGCGCCGGACAACGTGGTGCTCTATGCCACCTCCAACCGCCGCCACCTGGTGGCCGAGCGGCAGAGCGACAATGCCAACTGGGAGCACGTCGACGGCGAACTGCACCCCAGCGAAGCGGCCGAAGACAAGATCGCCCTGTCGGATCGTTTCGGCCTCTGGTTGTCCTTCTATCCCTTTACCCAGGATCACTACCTGGCCGTGGTGCGGCACTGGTGCGCGGCCCTGGCCGGCAAGTCCGGTCTGCAGCTGGAGTGGTCGGAAGAAGCGGATCGCGAGGCCATCCGCTGGGCGTCCGGTCGCGGCAACCGCAACGGCCGCTGCGCCTATCAATTCGCCCGGCAGTGGGTCGGGCTCAAACTCTTGGAGAAAGCATGACCGTAGAACTGACGGGCGTAGGGGCCGGACTCGAGGGCTATGCCATGCTGGCCGCCCAGGTCGAAGCCCTGCTGGCCGGCGAGCGCAATCTGGTGGCCAATGCCGCCCAGCTGTCGGCCTTCATCTATCAGGAAGTACCGGACCTGAACTGGGCTGGCTTCTATTTCGTCGAGGGCGAGGACCAGCTGCTGCTCGGCCCCTTCCAAGGCAAGGTGGCCTGCATGCGCATTCCCTTCAACAAGGGCGTGTGCGGCGCGGCAGCCCGCGAGCGGCGCACCCAGCGCGTCGATGACGTCCATGCCTTTCCCGGGCATATCGCCTGTGACGCCGCGTCGCGCAGCGAACTGGTGGTGCCGCTGGTCCAGGGCGGTCGCCTGATCGGCGTGCTGGATCTGGACAGTCCGCATCCGGCGCGCTTCAGCGCCGCGGATCAGGCCGGTATCGAAGCCCTGGTAGAGGCCTTTCTGGCCGCGACCGATTGCTGATCGACGGGGAGGGCAGGGAAGCCCTCACTCGTAGTCGTTCTTCTTGCGCCAGCTGTCGTCCTTGAGCGTATCCACGCTGTCCGACAGCTCGTTGGCGCTGCTGCTGGCCTGCTCGGCCAGTTCGCTCTGCTGGCGTTTCACCTGGGCGATCTGCTCTTCCAGATGGGCCAGCAACTCGGTATAGCGCTCGGGCTGCTGCTGCTTGCGAATCTGCATGATCGCCCGCTCGTAGGACTGACGCGCCTGGATGTAGTGCTCGCTCTTGATCTGCTGTTCGGCCTGGTAGCGGAAGAACTCCACATAGGTCGCCGTGAGCAGATAGCGCATCTCGCCGACCCAGCGCTGCGCCTCCTGGCCGTCGAGAATGCCGATCTGGTTGGCATGGGCGACGAGTGCATGGAGCATCTCCATGTAGCCGCGGACTTCCTTGACCCGCGCCTCGGTATGCACCGGCCGGGCCGCGTTGGCGACTTCGATGTCATCGCCCTTGGCCAGGGCTTCTTCCAGTTCGGTCTTGCGCGCGGTGAGACTGGCGGAAGGGGCCTGCAGGGCGGCGAGGCGCGCGATCAGCCCCAGTTCGATGCGATGGAACAGCTGCTTGAGCGCCGGGGTCATCAGCTGCCCGGGCAGGCTGCCGCCCAGTTGGGCACAGCGCTTGATGCGGTCGGTGAGGTCGGCGACCAGGCGCTGCTTTTCCAGGCGTCCCGCTTCGAGCTTCTGGTTGACGAAGGCGATCATGATCAACAGGAGGATGCCAAGCCCCACTACCGCTGCAATCATCGTTGAGGACATGACCTTCTCCATGGTGCTTGCCCGCCGTTTGTCGTACGAGCGAAGTCGTTGATTTGAAAAGTATTTAATCAGCTATTGACGCCCAGGGTAAGGCTCCCTAGAATGCGCGCACTCCCAACGGCGGCAAGCGTCAGCCGAGTGGTAGGCCGGAGTCCTCAGGGATTCTACCTGGTCCCCTTCGTCTAGTGGCCTAGGACACCGCCCTTTCACGGCGGTAACAGGGGTTCGAGTCCCCTAGGGGACGCCAAAAATTGCGGGAATAGCTCAGTTGGTAGAGCACGACCTTGCCAAGGTCGGGGTCGCGAGTTCGAGTCTCGTTTCCCGCTCCACATACAGTCCGGTTGCCTCAGGGCAGGCGGATGCAAGGTGAAAGGCCTTGCGGAAAGAGGTTTCGTCCCCTTCGTCTAGTGGCCTAGGACACCGCCCTTTCACGGCGGTAACAGGGGTTCGAGTCCCCTAGGGGACGCCATATTGCGGGAATAGCTCAGTTGGTAGAGCACGACCTTGCCAAGGTCGGGGTCGCGAGTTCGAGTCTCGTTTCCCGCTCCAAACACAATCTCACGGTTTCATGACAGTGGGATGCAAGGTGAAAGACCTTGCGGAAAGAGGTTTCGTCCCCTTCGTCTAGTGGCCTAGGACACCGCCCTTTCACGGCGGTAACAGGGGTTCGAGTCCCCTAGGGGACGCCACATTGCGGGAATAGCTCAGTTGGTAGAGCACGACCTTGCCAAGGTCGGGGTCGCGAGTTCGAGTCTCGTTTCCCGCTCCAAATAAACAAAGACACCGCCTCCGGGCGGTGTTTTTGTGTGCGCGTCATTCATGCCCGCCGGACGCCCGGCACCTGGCCGGGCGCGAGCCTGTCACTGGGGCGTATAGATCTGGTCGAAGACCCCGCCATCGGCGAAGTGGGTCTTCTGGATGCCGCTCCAGGGGCCGAATTCCTTCTGCGCATCGATCAGTTCCAGCTTGGGAAAGCGATCGGCGTACTGTGCCAGGATCTGGGCGTTGCGCGGGCGCAGGAAGTTGTCCGCGGCGATCTTCTGGCCCTGGTCGGACCAGAGATACTTGAGGTATTCCTCGGCCTCGGCGCGGGTGCCCTTCTTGTCGACGACGCTGTCGACCACGCTCACCGGCGGCTCGGCCTGCACCGAGATGCTCGGATAGACCACCTCGAAGCCGCCGCGACCGAATTCCCGGGCGATCATCTCGGCTTCGTTCTCGAAGGTCACCAGGACATCGCCCTGCTGGTTCTTCATGAAGGTGGTGGTGGCGGCGCGACCGCCGGTGTCCAGGATGGGCACGTGCTTGAACAGGTCGGCGACGAAGGTGCGGGCCTTCTGCTCGTCCCCGCCCGGTTGACGCAGCGCATAGGTCCAGGCGGAGAGGTAAGTGTAGCGACCGTTCCCGGAGGTCTTGGGATTGGGCACGATCACCTGGACGCCGTCCTTGAGCAGATCGGACCAGTCATGGATGCCCTTGGGGTTGCCCTGGCGGACGATGAGCACCGTGGCCGAGGTGAAGGGCGCGCTGCGATCGGGCAGGCGGGTTTCCCAGTCCTTGGGCACCAGGCCGCGATCGGCCAGGGCCTGGATGTCGGTGGCCTGGTTCATGGTGATGACATCGGCCTGCAGGCCGTCGATGACCGCACGCGCCTGCTTGCTGGAGCCGCCATGGGACATCTGGATCACTGGGGTGTCGCCGTGCTCGGCTTTCCAGTGCGCCTGGAAGGCCGGGTTGTAGTCCTTGTAGAAGTCGCGCATGACGTCGTAGGAGACGTTGAGCAGCGGCGGCGCGGCCAGGACCTTGGCGCTGGCCGCCAGGGCGGCGGCGAGCAGGGTGAAGCGAAGGATCTTCATGGTGGCATCCTGCGAGTGGGGGTGCAGGACTATAGCCTGTCGCCCCGGTGGCGTGCAGAACGCCCGGAAATAAGCTCATGCGCGGCAACGGCAGGCGGGCCGCCAATGGTAGACTTTCGCCCTTTCGCCTGCGGTTGGGCACGGCGCGGTGAACAAGGGCTCCTGATATGCGGTTGAGGTCGATCAAGCTGGCGGGATTCAAATCCTTCGTCGATCCGACGACGGTGAATTTCCCGAGCAACATGGCAGCGGTGGTCGGCCCCAACGGTTGCGGCAAGTCGAACATCATCGACGCCGTGCGCTGGGTGATGGGCGAGAGCTCGGCCAAGAATCTGCGCGGCGAGTCGATGACCGACGTCATCTTCAACGGCTCCAACAGCCGCAAGCCGGTGTCCCAGGCCTCCATCGAACTGATCTTCGACAACTCCGACCACACCCTGGTGGGCGAATACGCCAGCTATGCGGAAATCTCCATCCGCCGGCGGGTGACCCGCGAAGGTCAGAACACCTATTTCCTCAACGGCACCAAGTGCCGCCGGCGCGACATCACCGACATCTTCCTCGGCACCGGCCTGGGGCCGCGCAGCTATTCGATCATCGAGCAGGGAATGATCTCCAAGCTGATCGAGGCGCGCCCGGAGGACCTGCGGCACTACATCGAGGAAGCCGCCGGCATCTCCAAGTACAAGGAGCGGCGGCGCGAGACCGAGAATCGCATTCGCCGCACCCAGGAGAATCTCGCCCGCCTGACCGACCTGCGCGAAGAGCTGGAGCGCCAGCTGGAACGGCTGCACCGCCAGGCGCAATCGGCCGAACGCTTCCAGGCGTTCAAGCAGGAGGAGCGGCAGCTCAAGGCGCAATTGCAGGCGGTGCGCTGGCGCGAGCTGGATGGCCGTGTCGAGCAGCGCGAAAAGGTGATCCGCGACCAGGAAACGGCTCTCGAAGCCCTGACCGCGGAGCAGCGCCAGGCGGACGCCGGCATCGAGCGGCTGCGCGACGGTCATCATGAGCTGAGCGAAGCCTTCAACCTGGTGCAGGGGCGCTTCTACTCCCTGGGGGGTGACATCGCCCGCCTGGAGCAGACCATCCAGCATGGTCAGCAGCGTCAGCGCCAGTTGCAGGACGATCTGCGCGAAGCCGAACAGGCCCGCAGCGAAGCCGAGTCCCACCTGGAGCACGACCGGGTGCTGCTCGCCACCTTCGAAGAAGAGCTGGCGATGCTCGAACCGGAAGAAGAGGCGGCTCGGGAGCTGGGCGAGGAGGGCAGCGCCGCGCTGGAAGAGGCGGAACTGGCGCTGGCGGACTGGCAGCAACGCTGGGAAGCGCTCAGCGCCGCCAGCGTCGAGCCGCAACGGGAGGCCGATGTGCAGCAGGCGCGCATTCGCTCCCTGGAGCAGAGCCTGGAGCGCGGCATGGAGCGGCAGCGCCGGCTGCGCGACGAGCGCACCCTGCTGGGCGAGGATGGTCCCTCCGAGCGGCTGGTCATGCTGGAAGAGCAGATCGCCGAAGACGAATTGCTGCTGGAAGGCCTGGCCGAGCAGGAATTGCAGGTCGCCGAGGGCTTGCAGCGACTGCGGGAAGAATTGCTGGGACTGGCCAATGAGCAGAGTCAGCGTCAGGGCGAATTGCAGCGGCTGGAAGGCCGCATCGCCTCGCTGGAGGCCTTGCAGCAGGCGGCGCTGGCCCCCGATACCGGCGCGGCTCAGTGGCTCGAAGCCGAGGGGCTCGCCGCGGCGCCGCAGCTGGCGGACGAGGTCCAGGTCACTCCCGGCTGGGAGCTGGCGGTGGAAACCGTCCTCGACAGCGACCTGCAGGCGGTTTGTCTGGATGATCTGGAGGCCCTGCGTCTCGACAGCTTCGCCAGTGGCGCCCTGAATCTGGCACTGCCCGGCGCGGTGCCGGTCGCCGCGGGCAGCCTGCTCGAGCAGGTGCAGGCCCCGCGCGACCTGTCACCCTGGCTGGGTCAGGTGCTGATCGCCCACAGCTACGACGAAGCCCTGGCGCGCCGGGCGGCCCTCGCACCGGGTCAGAGTCTCATCACCCCGGAAGGCTACTGGCTTTCCCGGCACTTCTTGCGCGTGCGCCGCGCCCAGGCGGCCGAGGGCAGTGTGCTGGCGCGTGGGCGTGAACTGGAGGAATTGCAGGCACGCCGCCTGGAACTCGGCGAGGCGCTCGCCATGCAGGAAGAGCGACTGGAGGACCGTCGCGCTGTCCAGCAGCGGTTGGAAAGCGAACGCGAAGAGGCGCGGCGGCGCCAGCAGCAGGAGCAGCTGCGCCTTGCCGAATCCCGCGCCCAGCTGTCCGCGCAGCAGGCGCGGGCCGAGCAGTTGAGCATTCGTCGCCGGCAACTGGAGGCGGAGCTCAGGGATGTCGAGCAGCAGGTGGCGCGTGAGCAGGAAGAGTTGGGCGAATGCCGGTTGCGGCTGCAGGACGCTCTCGATGCCATGGCGGTGGATACCGAGCAGCGCGCGCAGCTGCAGGAGCAGCGCGACCGGCATCGCCAGGCGGTGGATTCGGCGCGGCAGCGTCAGCGCCAGGCCCAGGAACAACTCCATCAGCTGACGGTGCGGCTGACCACCCTGAGAGCCCAGCGCCAGTCGACCCTCCAGGCCCTGGAACGACTGGAATTGCAGACCGCGCGCCTCGGCGAGCGCTGCGAGCAGCTCTCGCTCAACCTGGAAGAGGGCGGCGAGCCCCTCGACGAGGTGCGGCTGCGTCTGGAGGAGTTGCTGGAGCGGCGCCTGCAGGTGGACGAGGAGATGCGCACGGCGCGCCTGGCCCTGGAAGACGCCGATCGGGAATTGCGCGATTTCGAGCGGCGGCGTCTGCAGGCGGAGCAGCAGGGGACCCTGCTGCGCGGTCAGCTGGAGCAGCATCGCCTGGAATGGCAGGGGCTGGCGACGCGGCGCAGCGGCTTCGCCGAGCAGCTGGCGGCCGATGGCTACGACCTGCCGACGGTGATCGCGACCCTGCCCGCCGAGGCCAGCGAAGTCGCCTGGGAAGAGCAGCTGGAAGCGGTCGCGGCGCGGATCGCGCGACTAGGACCGATCAACCTGGCGGCCATCGACGAATATCAGCAGCAGGCCGAGCGCAAGACCTATCTGGATGCCCAGAACGCCGATCTGGTGGAGGCGCTGGAGACGCTGGAAAGCGTCATCCGCAAGATCGATCGGGAAACCCGCAATCGCTTCAAGGACACCTTCGACCAGATCAATCACGGCCTGCAGGCGCTGTTCCCAAAAGTTTTCGGTGGCGGCAGCGCCTACCTGGAACTTACTGGAGAAGATTTACTCGATACCGGGGTTGCGATCATGGCGCGCCCGCCGGGTAAGAAGAACAGCACCATCCATTTGCTGTCGGGCGGCGAAAAGGCCCTGACGGCACTGGCGCTGGTATTTGCCATCTTCCAGTTGAATCCGGCGCCGTTCTGCATGCTCGATGAAGTGGATGCTCCTCTCGATGATGCCAACGTCGGCCGTTATGCCCGCCTGGTCAAGAGCATGTCGGAGAAGGTGCAATTCATTTACATCACGCACAACAAGATCGCCATGGAGATGGCCGATCAGTTGCTGGGTGTGACCATGCACGAACCGGGCTGTTCGCGGCTGGTGGCGGTGGATGTGGAAGAGGCCGTGGCCATGGTCGATGCCTAGTACCCCACAGCCTCGTGGCTTGGCGGTGTAAAGTTGGCAGCAGTCGTGCTAGCTTATGGCCGCGCTAGCGGTAAGTGGAAAAAGCTAAGAAGAACACTGACTTGGCGTAGGTTTCGGAGGTTTTGGAAAGACCTCGCAAGCGTCGACTTTCCAAAGTTTCCCGACGGCTGTCGGTCCATTATTTTCACAGGGGTATGTCTTTTTCATGGATATGGGTCTGCGCGAGTGGCTGATCATCATCGGCGTCATCGTCATCGCCGGTATTCTGTTCGATGGTTGGCGTCGCATGAGCGGCAAGGGCAAGCTCAAGTTCAAGCTTGACCAGTCGCTGAGCAATCATCCGGATCACGAGGACGAGGATCCGGAAATCGTCGGTCCGACGCGGGTGGTAGAGCCCAAGGAGCCGTCGCTGGACGATCCGGGCGAGCCGACACCGCCACGCTCCACCCAGCGCAAGCGTCGCGAAGAACGGCGTGAAGAACCCAGTGCCGACAGCTTCGATCTGTCCGCGGGTGATGAAGGTCTGGCCGGCCTGGCCGTCGATTCCGACGAGGTGGCAACTCGGGGTCGCGACAAGCCGCGCAAGGAAAAGCCGCTGAGCAGCAAGGCGCCCGAGCGCGAGCCGGTCAGCGAGCCCGTCGGCAGCGGCAGCAGTCAGGCTGCCATGGCGCCGGTGGACGAGGTGCTGGTGATCAATGTCATCTCCCGCGACGAAAAGGGCTTCTCTGGTCCGGCACTGCTGCAGAACATCCTCGAAAGCGGGCTGCGATTCGGTGACATGGACATCTTCCATCGCCACGAGAGCATGTCGGGCAATGGCGAGGTGCTGTTCTCCATGGCCAACGCCGTGCGTCCGGGCACCTTCGACCTGGATGCCATCGACGACTTCCACACCCCGGCGGTGAGCTTCTTCCTGGGTCTGCCCGGTCCGCGTCATCCCAAGCAGGCCTTCGACCTGATGGTCGCCGCGGCGCGCAAGCTGTCCTCGGAGCTCAATGGCGAGCTGAAGGACGAGCAGCGCAGCGTGATGACCGCCCAGACCATCGAACACTACCGCCAGCGCATCGTCGACTTCGAACGCAAGAGTCTGATGCTCAAGCGTTGATCGCGCCGGAGCGAACCAAGAGCAGCCTCGGCTGCTCTTTTTGTTTGTAAGTTTTGCCGCGGCGCCGCTGGTGCCGTCAGGGCCACCCCCTGGGGTGGCGACAGTGAGAGACCGCCATGACCGACGCCCAAGATGCTGTCACCCGCATCGCCGCCCTGCGCAGCGAGATCGACGCCCACAACTACCGCTACTATGTGCTGGACGAGCCGAGCGTGCCCGATGCCGAGTACGACCGGCTGTTCGGCGAACTCAAGACGCTGGAGGCCGACCATCCCGAACTGGTGACGCCCGACTCGCCCACCCAGAGGGTCAGCGGCTCGGCCCTGGCCGCCTTTGGCACCATCCGCCACGAGGTGCCCATGCTCAGCCTGGGCAATGCCTTCGCCGACGAGAATCTGCAGGACTTCGACCGCAGCGTCGGCAAACGCCTGCGCGAGGAGTTCGGCGAGACCGACTTCGCCGGGCCGGATTCCGGTGTCGAGTACACCTGCGAGCCCAAGCTCGATGGCCTGGCGGTCAGCCTGCTGTACGAGGCAGGGGTGCTGACCCGCGGCGCCACCCGCGGCGACGGCACCACCGGGGAGGACATCACCGCCAATGTGCGCACCATCCGCAACATCCCGCTGCGCCTGCAGGGCGAGGGCTGGCCGACGGTGCTGGAGGTGCGCGGCGAAGTGTTCATGTCCCGCGCCGGCTTCGAGGCGCTCAATGCCCGGGCCATGGAGAGCGGCGGCAAGACCTTCGCCAATCCGCGCAACGCCGCAGCTGGCAGCCTGCGTCAGCTGGATTCGCGGATCACCGCCCAGCGGCCGCTGGAGTTCTGCTGCTACGGTTTCGGGCGGGTCGAGGGCGGGACACTGCCGGAGACCCAGTACGACATCCTGCAGCGGCTGCGTGACTGGGGCATTCCCATCAGTCGCGAGTTGCGCAAGGTACAGGGCGCGGAAGGCTGCCGCGCCTACTACCAGGACATCGGCCAGCGCCGCGATACCCTGGCCTACGAAATCGACGGCGTGGTCTACAAGGTCAACCGCCTGGACTGGCAGGGCGAGCTGGGTTTCCGCGCCCGCGAGCCGCGCTGGGCCCTGGCGCACAAGTTTCCGGCGCGCGAAGAGCTGACCGAATTGCTCAACGTCGAATTCCAGGTGGGGCGCACCGGTGCCATCACCCCGGTAGCCCGCCTCAAGCCGGTACAGGTGGCCGGCGTCACCGTGACCAATGCCACCCTGCACAACATGGACGAGATCGCCCGGCTGGGCGTGATGATCGGCGACAGCGTCATCGTGCGTCGCGCCGGGGACGTCATTCCGCAGATCATGCAGGTGGTGCCGGAACGGCGGCCGGCGAATGCGCGCCCGGTGGAGATCCCCACCCACTGTCCGGTGTGCGGGTCGGCGGTGGAGCGTACCCAGCTGATCAAGCGCGGCAAGGGCAAGGAGTCGGTGAGCGAGGGCGCGGTCTATCGCTGCGTCGGCCGGCTGGCCTGCCAGGCGCAACTCAAGCAGGCGATCATCCATTTCGCCTCGCGGCGGGCCATGGACATCGACGGCCTGGGCGATCGTATCGTCGAGCAACTGGTGGATCGCGCGCTGGTGAAGTCGCCGGCGGATCTCTACACCCTGACCTACGAGCAGGTGGTCGAGCTGGAAGGCTTCGCCGAGGTGTCCAGTCGCAATCTGCTGGCCGCCATCGAGGCCAGCCGCCGGCCAGCGCTGGCGCGCTTCATCTTCGCCCTGGGCATCCCCGAGGTGGGGGAGGAGACCGCCAAGCGCCTGGCACGCGCCCTGGGCAGTCTGCAGCGAATCCGCGAGGCCCTGCCGGAGGTGCTGGTCTATCTGCCGGACATCGGGCCCGAGGTGGCCTTCGAGATTCACAACTTCTTCCAGTCCGCGCACAACCGCGACGTGCTGGAGGCGCTGCTGGCCAACGGCATCGAGCTGGCCGACGAGGGGGAGGTGCATGCCGAATTTTCCGGTTACGCCGCTTTCGCCGACTTCCTCGACCAGTTGCACATTCCCTACTTGGGCAAGACCGGCGCCAAGACGCTGGCCGCGGCCTTTCCCAGCCTGGCGGCCCTGATCGAAGGCTCGCAGGACTGGCTGACCTTCAAGACCCTGTCCGGCCTCAACGAGCGAGCCAAGCAGGGGCTGCGCGAGTACTTCGCCGACGCGGACCACGTCGCCCAGGCGCTGGCCATCGAGGCGCAGCTCAAGGCCTTCGGCATGCATTGGGAAAGTACCCGGCAGGCGGTGCAGGGTTTGCCGTTCGCCGGCCAGACCTGGGTGCTTACCGGAACCCTGGAGGCCATGAGTCGCGACGAGGCCAAGGAGCGCCTGGAAGCCCTGGGCGCCAAGGTGTCGGGGTCGGTGTCGGCCAAGACCGCCGTGGTGGTCGCAGGGCCAGGGGCGGGTTCCAAGCTGACCAAGGCGAACGAGCTGGGGGTCAAGGTGCTGGACGAGGATGCCTTCCTGCAGATCCTCGAGGCGCAAGGCGTCCGCTAGCGCCAGGGATCAGGCCCGCAAGGGTCTGATCTTCACTCCTTCTGCCAATAACTGCAGGCGTTGTTAGGTATAACGAAGCGGTAATAAAGACGTACCCATATTTATCGCTTCGTTTAAAAACTGCTTTAAGCTAGTGCCAAGGCAATAACTGAAAAAATAAGGCTTCGTTTGGTTTAAGCGAAGCCTTATATATCGGCCAGAATAATTTCCAGGTTCAAGCGGAACGCGTGGCGGGTTCGCTCGCACGTTGTTCTTTTTCGAGAACTTCTTCCACGGCGATAGCCGCCTTGGCCGTCTGGCGATAGCCATGGGGATTGAGCGACTGCCAGCGCCAGGCATCTTCCAGCATGGTGGCGAGGCTGCGTTCGGCGCGCCAGCCGAGCTCCTGCCAGGCCTTTTCCGGATCGGCCCAGCACTGGGCCACGTCGCCCGCGCGTCGCGGGGCGAAGTGACAGGGGATGTCGCGGCCCAGTTGCTGTTCCAGGGTCGCCACCACCTCCTTGACCGAATGTCCGCGTCCGGTGCCCAGATTCCAGGTCGAAACCCCGGGGCGCTCGGCCAGGGCGTTGAGCGCCGACAGATGACCGCGGGCCAGGTCCTGGACATGGATGTAGTCGCGCACGCCGGTGCCGTCCGGCGTCGGGTAGTTGTCGCCGTAGACATCCAGCCAGGGCCGGCGACCATTGGCCACCTGCAGCAGATAGGGCACCAGGTTGTTGGGCGTGCCCTGGGGATCTTCGCCGATCAGCCCGGAGGGATGGGCGCCGATGGGATTGAAGTAGCGCAGCACGGCGATGGACCAGCGCGGATCGGCCCCGGCCAGCCCGCGCAGCACCTGCTCGGCCATGAGTTTCGACTGGCCATAAGGGTTGGTCGGCTCGGCAGTCGGGCAGCTTTCGCTGATGGGTGGAATGCAGTGACCGTAGACGGTGGCAGAAGAGCTGAAGACCAGCTGGTGCACCCCGGCGGCGGCCATGGCCTGGCAGAGCACCAGGGTGCCGCCGACGTTGTTGTCGAAATAGCGCAGGGGGTGCTGCACGCTCTCGCCGACCGCCTTGAGTCCGGCGAAATGCAGGACCCCGGTGATCGGCAGCTCCTGAAACAGCCGATCCAGGAGGGCGCGATCCCGGACGTCCCCGCGCACGAAGACAGGCGCCCGCCCGGCGAGCGTGGTAAGGCGCTGCACGGCCTCCACCCGGCTGTTGACCAGGTTGTCCAGTATCACCACTTCGTGGCCCGCACGGAGCAGCTCCAGCGTCGTATGGGAACCTATGTAGCCTGCGCCGCCCGTGATCATCAACATGCAACCGTCCTCACCAAGCCTGTAGCCATTAATTCGAAATAACTGTTTCGTGCAGACTCGAGTGCAACTAACGCTTCGCTTTAATTATTTTCGAGCGAAGCGTTAGTTATGCCAATTCATCGAGCAGACGTTGTTCTGAAGTTGAATGAGGATATTGGTTCTAGCGAAGCGGAAGTTCATCGATAAAGTTATGAACCCTTGCCAATTGGATAAGTCGATAACGTTGCTCGATATCGCGCAGTCAGACTGCCGATACCTTCTGGACGGTCTCTGGACGTTATGCAAGTTGCCAAGGCGCCGGCCGAGGCGCGGCTGTTTTGCCGCCCTTGGCCAGGCGTCCGATCTCACAGGAGCACACCATGAGTTGGGCCGGCCCCCATACCGAAACGATCGGCAAGACCAAACAGCCCGCGCGCGTTGCGGAGCGCCCCCTGGATCCCGCCAGGCCGCTGCTGCTATGCCTGGCCCATTTGCGCTGGAGCTTCGTCTACCAGCGTCCGCAGCACGAGATGGTGCGCTTCGCCGAGCACTACAACGTGCTCTATTGCGAAGAGCCGCTGGATGCCACGGATGGCCGGTCGCACCTCGAGGTGCGTGTGGAAGAGAACGGCGTGCGGGTACTGGTGCCTCATCTGCCTCGCTGCCTGTCCGCGGAAGCCCGAGCCTGCGCCCAGCAGGAACTGCTGCAGACCTATCTGCAGGAGTTGCGGCAACCGGTGGCGGTGGCCTGGTATTTCACGCCCATGGCGCTGGACTATGCCGGCGAGATCCCGGCGCAGACCCTGGTCTACGACTGCATGGACGAACTCTCGGCCTTTCGCGGCGCGCCCCCGGCCCTGCTGCAGCGCGAGCGGGAATTGCTGCAGCGCGCCGACCTGGTGTTTACCGGGGGCTACAGCCTCTACGAGGCCAAGCGTGACCGCCATCCACGGGTCTTTCCCTTTCCCAGCAGCGTGGACGTGGCGCACTTCGGCCAGGCTCGCGCGGCCCTGCCGGAGCCTGCAGACCAGGCCGGTCTGGCGCGGCCGCGGCTGGGCTTCTATGGCGTGATCGACGAGCGCCTGGATCTCGACCTGCTGGCCGCGGTGGCGCGGCTGCGTCCCCAGTGGCAGTGGGTGATCCTGGGTCCGGTGGTCAAGATCGATCCGGCCAGCCTGCCGCAGCTGCCCAATCTGCATTACCTGGGCGGCAAGACCTATGACGAGTTGCCGGCCTATCTGGCGGGCTGGGACGTGGCCCTGATGCCCTTTGCCCTCAACGAGGCGACGCGTTTCATCAGCCCAACCAAGACGCCCGAATACCTGGCCGGCGGCTGTCCGGTGGTGTCGACGCCCATCACCGATGTGGTGCGCACCTACGGCGACAGCGGCGTGGTCTGGATCGCAGAAGGCGCCGAGGCCTTTGTCGCTGCCTGCGAGGCGGCCCTGGCCAGTCAAGATCAGCGCGAAGCCTTTCTGGCGCGCGCCGATGCCCTGCTGACCGGGATGTCCTGGGACAGCACCTGTGACCTGATGCGGGAGAAGATCCAATGGCGGTAACGGCGCTTGAGCGTTTCGACTATCTGATCGTGGGGGCCGGTTTCGCCGGCAGCGTGCTGGCGGAACGGCTGGCCGCGGGGCTGGGCAAGCGCGTGCTGGTGGTGGATCGGCGCCCGCACATTGGCGGCAATGCCTTTGATCACTATGACGATGCCGGGGTGCTGGTGCACCGCTATGGTCCGCACATCTTCCACACCAATTCCCAGCGCATCGTCGACTACCTGTCGCGCTTCACCGAGTGGCGGCCCTACGAGCACCGGGTCCTGGCCGACGTCGCGGGTCAGCAGGTGCCCATCCCGATCAACCTGACCACCCTCAATCGCCTCTATGGCCTGGAGCTGGACGAGCAGGGCGCCGAAGCCTTTCTCGCCGCCCGCGCCGAGCCGGTCGAAGACATCCGCACCTCCGAGGACGTGGTGATCAACCAGGTCGGGCGCGAACTCTACGAGACCTTCTTTCGCGGCTATACCCGCAAGCAGTGGGGACTGGATCCGTCGCAACTGGACCGCTCGGTGACGGCGCGGGTGCCGACCCGGACCACCACCGACGATCGCTACTTCGGCGACACCTTCCAGCAGATGCCCCTGCATGGCTTCACCCGGATGTTCGAACGGATGCTGGATCACCCCAACATCAAGGTGATGGTCAACACCGACTACCGGGAGATCCGCGAACTGATCCCCCATGAGCACCTGGTCTACAGCGGACCCATCGACGAATTCTTCGACTATCGCTTCGGCCGCCTGCCGTATCGTTCCCTGACCTTCAAGCACGAGACGCGCGATACGCCGCGCTTCCAGCCAGTGGCGGTAGTCAACTATCCCAGCGAAGCGGTGCCCTACACCCGCATCACCGAGTACAAGCACCTCACCGGCCAGACCCACGAGCGCACCAGCCTGACCTACGAATATCCCAGCGCGGAGGGCGAGCCCTATTATCCGATTCCACGCCCGGAAAACGCCGAGCTGTACCGGCGCTACCAGCACCTGGCCGAGGCGACACCCAAGGTCATCTTCATCGGCCGTCTGGGGACCTATCGCTACTACAACATGGACCAGGTGGTGGGCCAGGCGCTGGCCGCCTACAAGCGCATCGAGGAGGCGGAGCTCGGGCCGGCGGCGGGGGAGAGCGCCGAACACCACGAAAGCCTGGCAAGGCAGGCCCCATGAGAGACGTGATAGCCGAACGCTCGCCCTTCCAGAGTTTCTTCATGGCCGGCTTCGAATGCTCCAGCCACAGACGCGCCGATGGCCGACGCCTGGATCTGCTCACCAGCACCGGCCATGACCGCTGGGCCGCGGAAGACTATGGCGCGGTGGCCGCCCAGGGCCTGCGTACCGTGCGCGATGGCGTCCGCTGGCACCGGGTGGAGGCCCAGGCCGGGCACCATGACTGGTCGAGTGTCCTGCCGCAGGTGCGAGCCGCGCGGGCGGCCGGCGTCCAGGTGATCTGGGACCTCTGCCACTATGGCTGGCCCGATCACCTGGATATCTGGCGGCCGGCCTTCGTCGACGCCTTCGCCCGTTATGCCGCCGCCTTTGCCCGACTGTTGCGGGAGGAGGGCGAGACCCGTCCGTGCCTGGCGCCGATCAACGAGATCTCCTACTGGGCCTGGGCTGGCGGCGATCAGGGCCTGTTCAATCCCGGCGCTCGCGGCCGCGGTCAGGAGCTCAAGCATCAACTGGTGCGCGCCAGCATCGCCGCCATCGAGGCGATTCGAGCCGAGTTGCCCGCGGCGCGCTTCCTGGCCATCGATCCGCTGATCCATGTGGTCGCGCGCCGCCCCGAACAGCGCGAGGCTGCGGAGGCCTATCGCCAGGCCCAGTTCGAGGCCTGGGACCTGCTCAGCGGGCGCCAGTGGCCAGGGCTGGGCGGGCGCCCCGATTACCTGGACATCCTGGGTCTGAACTACTACTCCGACAACCAGTGGTATCTGGACGGCGGTACCCTGGCGGCGGAGGATCCGGCCTATCGACCCTTGCAGGGCATGCTGGCCGAAGTCCACCAGCGCTATGGCCGGCCGTTGCTGATCGCCGAGACGGGGGCCGAAGGCCCGGCCCGCGCCGCCTGGCTGGAACACGTGGCCGATCAGGTCGGGCGGGCGCTGCGCCAGGGCGTGCCGGTGCAGGGCATCTGCCTGTATCCGGTGCTCGACTATCCCGGTTGGGACGATGACCGCCTCTGTCCCACCGGGTTGTTCGGCGTGGCCGACGGGGCAGGGCACCGGGCGCTGCACGAGCCTCTGGCCGAGGTCCTGCAGCGTCAGCGCCAGCTACTGGCAGGCGGAGAGGAGCGATGAGCGCAGCTCGGCGCCGCGAGCGGCGGCGCGCCGAATGGCCCCTGCCGGAACGGGTCGGCGCCTTTCTCTGGCGCTATGTCCGCCTGCGACCCTGGCACTTCGGCGGCCTGCTGTTGCTGGTGGTCGGCGCGGCGACCTGTGCGGTGGCAGTGCAATACGGCATGAAGCTGCTGGTCGATGCCATGGCCGATCCGGCACGCCGGGCGGCGGTGTGGGGGCCGTTCTGGATGTTCATCTCGCTGATCGTGCTGGAGAACCTGTTCTGGCGTAGCGGTGGCTGGCTGGGTTGCCGCACGGTGGTGGCCAGCTGCGCCGATCTGCGCGTCGATCTGTTCCGCTATCTCACCGGCCATCCGATGCACTACTTCTCCCAGCATTTCGCCGGGGCCCTGGGCAATCGCATCTCCGCCACCGGAGCGGCCGCGGGGGCCATCTACGGCGGCCTGGCCTGGAAGATCATGCCGCCCTGCGTCGACTTCATCGGCGCGGTGGTGGTGCTCTGCACCGTGGACCTGCGCATGGCCGGGGCGCTGGTGGCCTTCGTGCTGATCGTGGCGCTGGTGATCACCGCCTTCGGCATTCGCGGGCGGGCGCGGCACCAGCGCTTCGCCGCTCAGTCGGCCCATGTCGGCGGCGAGCTGGTGGACCTGGTGCAGAACGTCTGGACCATCAAGGCCTTTTCCGCCCGAGAGCGCGAGGTGCAGCGACTGGCCCAGGCCATCGGCGTAGAGGCGCGTGCCCAGCGCAGCAGCTGGATGCATCTGGAGCAGGCCCGGGTACTCCACGACACCTGCCTGTCGCTGATGGCCGGCGGCATGCTGGCCTGGGCCATCGCACTGTGGAGCCGCGGCAGCATCACCGCCGGCGACGTGGTCATGGTCAGTGCCCTGACCTTTCGCATCCTGCACGGCTCCCGTGACCTGGCCCTGGCGCTGGTGGACACCACTCAGCAACTGGGCGCCATCGGCGAGACCCTGCGCATCCTTATCCAGCCCCACGGCCAGAGCGACGTCGAACGGCCCCTGACCCAGGCGCGCGGCGCCCTGAGCTTTACCGGCGTGCACTATCGCTATCCCGATGGTCGGCAGGTGTTCCAGGGTTTCGATCTGGAGGTGCCGGCCGGCCAGAAGATCGGGCTGGTGGGGCCGTCGGGCGCCGGCAAATCGACCCTGATCGGCCTGTTGCAGCGCCTCGACGATATCCAGCGGGGGAGGATCTGCATCGATGGCGAGGACATTCGCACGGTCAGTCAGGACAGCCTGCGCCAGCGCATCGCCGTGGTGCCCCAGGAGACCGCGCTGTTCAATCGCAGCATTCGCGAGAACATCCGCTATGGCCGGCCGGAAGCCAGCGACGCCGAGGTGGAGGCGGCGGCCCGTCACGCCTATTGCGACGACTTCATCCGCGAGTTGCCGCTGGGCTACGACACTCCGGTGGGCGAGCGCGGCGTGCTGCTTTCCGGTGGTCAGCGCCAGCGTCTGGGCATCGCCCGGGCCTTTCTCAAGGATGCGCCCATTCTCATCCTCGACGAAGCCACCTCGGCGCTGGACAGCCATTCCGAGACGGTCATCCAGCGGGCCCTGCTGGAGTTGATGGAAGGCCGTACCGTGGTGGCGGTGGCCCATCGGCTCTCCACCCTGTCCGGCTTCGACCGCATCCTGGTGCTGGAGCAGGGCGTCATCGTCGAGGACGGCCCGCCGCAGCGGCTGCGCGAGGGGGAGGGCAGTTTCGCTGCGCTCTGGGACCTGCAGGCAGCACCCTAGCGAACCTAAGTCCTTGTATGGCTTGCAACTTCGCCCCAACCGCGTAGAATGACGCACCTCACCTCAGGGTGAGGCGTTATGGTGGCTCTGTCGGTCCCCCCGCAACGATCAACCGTGAACCCGGTCAGGCCCGGAAGGGAGCAGCCGCAGCGGTGATGTCGTGTGCCGGGGTGTGGCTGGCGGGGCCACCTCCATTTCTGCCCCGCGCTTTTCCTCTTCCGCGTTTCCCTCCTCTTTTTCCGCCTCGTCTCCCAGCGCTCCGCGACCACGCCACAGGGCTTTCGTGACGAAATGCACTGTTTTGGTTCATGGCTCTGTGCCATCATGCGCGCCGTACCCTCACCACTGGACAGATGTCCAAGGATCTCTTGTGAAGAACGGACTCGAATGCGCAGGACGCGCCCTGAGCAATGGCCTCCATCCCTATCGTGTCGACTGCCGACGCGACACCGAGACGACGCTGGTCGCGCAGATCTACCACCCCAGCGAGCCCCTGCTGCTGATCAGGATCGACCTGACCAACGAAGAGGCGATCAATCCCTTCAAGATGAACGCCACCGTGACCCGCCTGCGCAGCCAGCTGGATGCCCTGGCAGCCTATGTCGCAAGCGTGGTCCTGGCCGACGGTGAGGACCACTGCCGGCGTGCCTGAAGCGGCTTTTTACCCGCCGTTTTCCCTCCTGATCGCTTGAAAATCCGCCAGGCCGCCTCCATCTAGGGAGGTAGCCACAGCCCGCCCGGCGTCGCCCCGATGCCACGCCGCGGGATGCATTCGCGGCCCCTCTTCGTTAGCATGGGCGCCCCCCACGTCTTCTCCTGATCAGGTCTCGATGAGTTACCAGGTTCTTGCGCGCAAATGGCGCCCGCGGTCATTCCGCGAAATGGTCGGCCAGACCCATGTGCTCAAGGCGCTGATCAATGCGCTGGACAACGAGCGGCTGCACCACGCCTATCTGTTCACCGGTACCCGCGGGGTGGGCAAGACCACCATCGCGCGGATCCTGGCCAAGTGCCTGAATTGCGAGACCGGCATCAGCTCCACGCCCTGTGGCAGCTGCTCGGTGTGCCGCGAGATCGACGAAGGCCGCTTCGTCGATCTCATCGAAGTGGACGCCGCCAGCCGTACCAAGGTGGAAGACACCCGCGAGCTGCTGGAGAACGTGCAGTACGCGCCCTCCCGCGGTCGCTACAAGGTGTACCTCATCGACGAGGTGCACATGCTTTCCACCCACAGCTTCAATGCCCTGCTCAAGACGCTGGAAGAGCCACCGCCCCACGTCAAGTTCCTGCTCGCCACCACCGATCCGCAGAAGCTGCCGGTCACCATCCTCTCGCGCTGCCTGCAGTTCTCGCTGAAGAACATGCCGCCGGAGCGGGTCGTCTCCCACCTGCAGCAGGTGCTCGCCGCGGAAAGCATTCCCTTCGAGGACGATGCCCTCTGGCTGCTGGGTCGTGCGGCCGATGGCTCCATGCGCGATGCCATGAGCCTGACCGACCAGGCGATCGCCTTTGGCGAGGGCAAGGTACTGGCCGCCGATGTGCGCGCCATGCTCGGGACCCTCGATCATGGCCAGGTCTACGATGTACTCCAGGCCTTGCTGGACGGTGACGGTCGCGCGGTGCTGGACGCGGTTCGCCATCTGGCCGAGCAGGGCCCCGACTGGGGCGGCGTGCTGGCCGAGCTGCTCAATGTGCTGCACCGCGTGGCCATCGCCCAGGTGCTGCCCGATGCCGTGGACAATGGCCAGGGTGATCGCGAGCGGGTGCTGAGTTTGGCGCAGACGCTGCCGGCGGAAGATGTCCAGTACTACTATCAGCTGGGTCTGCTCGGGCGGCGCGATCTGCCGCTGGCACCGGATCCGCGCCACGGCTTCGAGATGGTCCTGCTGCGCATGCTGGCCTTCCGGCCCGCCGGTGCGGTGGTTGCCGAGCGACCGGCACTAAAGACGACGGGAGCCAGCCCGGCCACGGCTGACTCCAACCCCCGTCCGGTGGCCGCGGCGGTTCCG
Source organism: Pseudomonas sp. RIT411 (assembly GCF_003057735.2). NCBI lineage: Bacteria > Pseudomonadati > Pseudomonadota > Gammaproteobacteria > Pseudomonadales > Pseudomonadaceae > Pseudomonas > Pseudomonas sp. RIT411. The sequence continues at coordinate 230,846 of NZ_QBIZ02000007.1, read as the reverse complement.
GCAGCGGCTGCGCCTGCGCGCCCGTCGCCACGCGAGGCAGCACCTGCGCCGGTGCCGGCAACGCCTGTCTCCAGTAATACCACCCCTGTAGAAGAGCCGGTGGATCTCCCCTGGGAGGATCCTGCGCCCGTGGCGGTCAAGGCGGCTCCGACTGCAGCTCCAGCTCCAGCTCCAGCTCCGGCTCCGGCTCCGGCTCAAACTCCGGTCGAAGCGGCTGATGCGCCGGTTGGCCCCAGGGCGCTACCGACTCCCCAGGTCGAGGCGACCCCTGAGGCCACGGTGATCGCCGAATTGCCCGCGGACACCTCCGGTGACGAACTGGACGGTGACGAAGAGCCGCCGCCGGCCGAGGATTACTACGAGGTCGGGCTGGACGACTATCTCGACAGCCTGGGTGAGCCGGCTGCCGAAGCGGTGACCGCGGTGCCGGCGCCGGCGGTGCAACCGGCGACCGGTCTGGCAGCCGATTGGCAGACCCTGTTCCCCGACCTCAAGCTGGGCGGGTTGACCGCCAGCATCGCGGCCAACTGCACCCTGGTGGCGGTGGACGGCGATCGCTGGCACCTGCACCTGGATCCGGCGCAGAGCGCCCTGTTCAACGCCAACCAGCAGCGCCGGCTCAACGATGCGCTGAACCAGCAGCAGGGACGTCCCATCACGCTCGAGGTCACCATCCAGACCCCCGAGCAGGAGACGCCCGCCCAGGCCGCGGCCCGGCGCCGGGCGGAGCGTCAGCGACAGGCGGAGCAGTCCATCCAGGACGATCCGTTGATCCGCCAGATGATGCAACAGTTCGCCGCCACGGTGCGCGCGGGTACCATCGAGCCGGTCGACACCCAAGCCTGACCGGTTTTCCATTCATAGTTCGAGGTAGCAGACATGATGAAAGGTGGCATGGCCGGCCTGATGAAGCAGGCCCAGCAGATGCAGGAAAAGATGCAGAAGATGCAGGAAGAGCTGGCGAACGCCGAAGTGACCGGTCAATCCGGCGCCGGCCTGGTCAGCGTCGTCATGACCGGCCGACACGACGTCAAGCGCGTCAGCCTGGACGACAGCCTGATGCAGGAAGACAAGGAAATCCTCGAAGACCTGATCGCCGCCGCGGTGAACGACGCCGTGCGCAAGATCGAGCAGAACAGCCAGGACAAGATGTCCGGCATGACCTCCGGGATGCAGCTGCCGCCCGGCTTCAAGATGCCTTTCTAGGTTGTTCCAGCTGCGGGTGCCCATCGGGCACCCGTCTCTCCCGCCTTCCAGTACGGTAGTCCATGAGCTTCAGTCCCCTGATTCGCCAATTGATCGATGCGCTTCGGGTCCTGCCCGGTGTCGGCCAGAAGTCCGCCCAGCGCATGGCCCTGCAACTGCTCGAGCGCGAACGCCAGGGTGGCCAGCGCCTGGCCTCTGCCCTCAGCGCCGCCATGGAAGGGGTCGGTTACTGCCAGCGCTGCCGCACCCTCAGCGAAGACCAGATCTGCGGCTTTTGCGCCGACACCCGGCGTGACGACAGTCTGCTCTGCGTGGTGGAGGGGCCCATGGACGTCTTCGCCGTCGAACAGACCGGCTATCGCGGGCGCTACTTCGTGCTCAAGGGGCACCTGTCGCCCATCGACGGCCTGGGTCCGGACGCCATCGGCGTACCCGAACTCGAGCGGCGCGTCAGCGAGGGTGGCTTCACGGAAATGATCATCGCCACCAACCCCACGGTGGAGGGCGAGGCGACCGCCTACTACATCGCCCAGCTGCTGGCGCCCAAGGGCCTGACCATCTCGCGTATCGCCCATGGCGTGCCCCTGGGTGGCGAACTGGACCTGGTCGATGGCGGCACCCTGACGCACGCCTTCGCCGGGCGCAAGCCGATCAGTCTCTAACGCTCTACCTTGGCCGTCTGCGCACCTCGGGCGCACGACACGGCTGTATCTTGTGATCGAGAAGCATTATCATTATCGGAAATCAGCGGCTTCCGAGGATGGTGATGCAGACGCTCGAGTCCGACCGGTATGGACACATCCGGACCCTCTACCAGGATCATCACGGCTGGCTGCGCGAGCGGCTGCAGCGGCGACTGGGTTGCCTGGGGCAGGCGGCCGATCTGGCCCAGGACACCTTCGTGCGGCTGCTGGCCCGGGAAGGGGAACTGGAGCGCCTGCGCGAACCTCGCGCCTTTCTCGCGACCGTCGCCCAGGGCCTGCTGGCCAACCACTGGCGGCGCCAGGCCGTGGAGCGCGCCTATCTCGAGGTGCTCGCGGCCCGACCGCAGGCCGTGCAGCCCTCACCGGAAGCCCAGGCGCTGATCCTGGAAACCCTGACCGAACTCGATGCGCTGCTCGACCGCCTGCCTGCTCGGGTGCGCCAGGCCTTTCTGCTGGCGCAGCTGGAAGGCCTCACCTATGCCGTCATCGCCGAGCGCCTGGGCGTGTCGGAGCGGATGGTCAAGAAGTACATGGCCCAGGCCATGCTGCACTGCCTGGAACTGGTGTCTTGAGTGCGCTGACGCCTGGCGGCGGCGGACCTCTGGCAGAAGCGGCGGACTGGTTCGCCGAACTGGCTGCCGACGAGGTGGATCCGGCCACCGAGCGGGCCTGGGAGCGCTGGCTACAGGCGGATAGCCGCCACGCGGTGGCCTGGGCGCGAGTGGAGGAAATCAGTGCACGCTTCAGCGGTCTGCCGCCGTCCGGGCGCCTGGCCCTGGCGCGGCGCGAGTCCCTGGGCCGGCGGCGGGCGCTCAAGGTGCTGGGTCTGGCGGTGGGCGGACTGGCCCTGGGCTGGGCGCGGCCGGACGACTGGCGGTTGGGGGAGGGCGCCACCCTGAGCACGGCGGTCGGCGAGATCCGTGCCTTCGACCTGACCGCCGGGGGGCGCGTCTGGCTCAACACCGACAGCCAGTTGGCGCAGGAGGCCGCAGACCGCTGGCGGCTGCTGCGCGGCGAGGTGCTGCTGGAAGGCCGGAACGGGGCGGCGCCGCTGCGACTGGACACGGCGTTCGGCCAGGTAAGACCCGGTCCGGGCTGCTGCGCAGTGCGGTTGCGTGACGACGGGCTGGAGGTCGCGGCCTATGACGGCGCCCTGCAGCTGGCGCCACTCCAGGCCGGTGCTCAGGTCCTGACCCGGGGCCACCGGGCCCTCATGACCGCGTCCGCGGTGCGGCCACTGGGGCCGGTCGATCCGGGGCGGCAACTCTGGCGCCAGGGGCGGCTGGTGGTGGACGACTGGTCGCTGGCGGCGCTGGTGGCGGAGCTGGGGCGCTATCGCCCAGGCCTGCTGACCTGCACCGCCACGGTCGCGCAATTGCGGGTGGTGGGCAGCTATCCCCTGGCTGACACCGACCGCGCCCTGGCCGCACTGGCCGACAGCCTGCCGGTGCGGGTGGAGCGACGCCTGCCCTGGTGGGTGCAGATCGTACCCGCCTGAAAAAAATTTGCGGCGAGCGGTTCCCCTTTGGCGCGCTCGCGGGGCTTGGGGGAAACGATCTCCGCTTCGAGGCCCCTCATGCATCGCCAAACCCGTTTCACCCTGCATCCGTTGCGCCGCGCCCTGCGCGTCTTCGCCCTGGCCATGCCACTGGGCATCACCGGCCTGGCCACGTCCCAGGGCCTGGCCCAGGCGGCGTCCCTGGCGCAGGAATACCGCATCGAGGCGGGCAGTCTGGCCACGGTGGTGAGCACCTTCGCCGCCCAGAGCGGTGTACTGCTGTCGGCCCCCGCCCAGGGGCTGGAAGGTCGGCGCAGTCCGGGCCTGCAGGGTCGCTACACGCCGGCCGAGGGCTTCCAGCAGATCCTCCAGGGCAGTGGCCTGCAGGCGGTGCGCCAGGCGGATGACAGCTATCGCCTAGAGGCCATACCCGCGAGCGGTGTGACCTCCCTCAGCGAGACCACGGTGACCGGCTTCGCCCTGGGCAATGCCCTGGGCGAGACCGATGGCTACCTGGCGACCCACAGCGACGTGGCCACCAAGACCAGCAAGGGATTGCTGGAAACCTCCCAGTCGGTCTCGGTGGTGACCCGCGAACAGATCGATGACCAGGGCGCCAAGACCGTGCAGCAGGCCATGAGGTACACCCCGGGGATCTTCACTGGCCAGATCGGCGCCTCCAATCGCTACGACTACGTGGTGATGCGCGGCTTCGCCGACAACAGCGTCGACAACGTCTTTCTCGACGGCCTCAAGACCATGGGCGACAGCGGCACCTTCAGCTCGCTGCAGGTCGATCCCTATTTCCTCGAACGCATCGACGTGGTGAAGGGACCGGCCTCGGTGCTCTATGGCCGCAGCCTGCCGGGCGGCCTGGTGGCCCTGACCAGCAAGAAGCCGCTGTACCAGCCCTACCACCAGGTCCAGGCCACCCTGGGCAATCTCGGCCAGCGCGGCGCCGGTTTCGATTTCGGCGGACCGCTGGACGAGGAGGGGCATATCGCCTATCGCCTGGTGGGGTTGGCCCAGCACAGCGACACCCAGTTCGATCACGTGGAGGAAGAGCGCTATGCGCTGGCGCCCAGTCTGGCCATCGACCTGAGCGACGACACCACCCTGACCCTGCAGGCCTATCTGCAAAAGGATCCGGATGGCGGCTACCACAGTGGCGTCCCCGCCGAAGGCAGCCTCTATCGCCGCAATGGCCGCTACATCAGCAACCACTTCTTCGACGGCGAGCCCGATCACGACAAGTTCGAGCGGACCCAGCAGATGGTCGGCTATCAGTTCGAGCACAGATTCAACGACGTCTGGAGCGCGCGGCAGAATTTCCGCTATGCCAAGTCGCGGGTCGAGCTGGAGCAGGTCTATGGCTACGGCTATGTCGGCAGCAGCGACCTGCTCAATCGCTACTACTCCGGCGGCCGCGAGAATCTGCACGCCTATACCCTGGATAACCTGGTGCAGGCGGACTTCGACTGGGCGGGCAGTCGCCATACCTTGCTGGCCGGCCTGGACTACCAGCGCCGCTGGACCCACGTCGACTGGCCCAGTGGCACGGCGGATCCGCTGGACGCCTTCGAGCCCAGCTACGGTGGCCAGGTGACCGTTTACCCGGGCAGCGAATACCGCCGCGCACTGGAGCAGACCGGTGTCTACCTGCAGGATCTGATTGAACTGGATCGCTGGCGCTTTTCGCTCGGTCTGCGCCAGGACTGGGTGGAGATCGGCATCGAGGATCGCCAGGCGGGTACCCGCAGCAGCGCGCGCCGCGGCCAGGCCAGCGGGCGCGCCGGGGCGCTCTATCTGTTCGACAACGGCCTGGCGCCCTACCTGAGCTATTCCACCTCCTTCAATCCCAATGCCTATAACGACGCCGCGGGCAATCCGCTGGAGCCCACCGAGGGCAAGCAGTGGGAGCTGGGCCTGAAATACCAGCCGCCGGGCAGCGCCAGCTTCTACACCGCCTCGCTGTTCCACATCACCCAGGAAAACGTGGCGACCAAGCTGCCCCAGGAAGATTTCTATTCCTCGGTGGGCGAGATCCGCTCCCGGGGCCTGGAGCTGGAGGGCCATCTGCAACTGGCCGAGCGGCTCAAGCTGCTGGGCAGCTATACCTTCACCGACATCGAGTACACCCAGGCGCTGGACAGCACCCAGGGCAATACGCCGAATCAGGCGCCGCGGCACCAGGCATCGCTGTGGGGGCAATACGAGCTGGCGGGGCCCCTGGCGGGCTTCAGCGTCGGCGCCGGTGCCCGCTACGTGGGCACCAGCTGGGCGGACAAGGCCAATACGCGCAAGGTACCGGCCTACACCCTGGTGGACGCCATGCTCGCCTATGACTTCACCCGCCTGGGACTGCCGGGACTCACGGCGCGGGTCAATGCCAACAACGTGCTGGGCAAGGACTATGTGGCGTCCTGCTACAGCCTGGACTTCTGCTACTTCGGCGAGGAGCGCAACGTGACCGCGACGGTCAGCTACAGCTTCTAGGGGCTCGGGGTCCTGCCGCTCAGGCAGGACCCCTGGCCTCAGCCCTCCAGCTGACCGCCGGCCAGGGCGCAGAGGCGGGCGGAATCGAGGATGCGCACCTCCTTGCCTTCGGCCGCCAGCACCCCGCTCTGCTGGAAGCGGGTGAAGACGCGCGACACGGTTTCCACCGCCAGGCCGAGGAAGTTGCCGATCTCGTTGCGCGACATGCTCAGGCGGAATTGCTGGGCGGAAAAGCCGCGGGCATGGAAGCGGGCGGAGAGGTTGACCAGGAAGGTGGCGATGCGCTCGTCGGCGCTCTTCTTCGACAAGAGCACCATCATCTGCTGGTCATCGCGGATCTCCCGGCTCATCACCCGCAGCAGCTGGCGGCGCAGTTGCGGCAGCTGCTCGGAGAGTTCGTCCAGGCGCTCGAAGGGGATCTCGCAGACGGTGGTGGTCTCCAGCGCCCGGGCCGAGACCGGATAGCGCTCGGTGTCCATGCCCGACAGGCCGACCAGTTCGCTGGGCAGGTGGAAGCCGGTGATCTGCTCCTCGCCGGCATCGCTCAGGCTGCTGGTGCGCAGGGCGCCGGAACGCACCGCGTAGACCGAGCCGAAGGTATCGCCCTGGCGGAACAGGTGGTCACCCTTGGCCAGCGGCCGGCCGCGCTTGACGATCTGGTCGAGGGCGTCCAGGTCTTTCAGATCGAGCGACAGCGGCAGGCACAGCGAGGCGAGGCTGCAATCCTTGCAATGGGCCTGGGCGTTGCGCAGCTTGAGGGGCTCGGTCATGGGGGAAGATCGCTTCTCGTCTGGTTCCAAAAGTCTAACTTTAGCAGTCGTGGCAGGCATGGGTCATATCACCCGGGAAAAGCGCTGGTTGTCGTGGCCCGGCAGATAGCGGTCGAACAGCATGCACAGGGCGCGGATCAGCAGGCGGCCCGGCGCCAGCACCTGCAGGCCGCGCGCATCGAGGCGGATCAGGCCGTCGGCGGCCATGGCCTCGAGGTGCGGCCAGGCGTCGGCGAAGTACTGGCGGAAATCCAGCTCGCAGCTGCGCTCGATGGCGGCGAAATCCAGCTGGAAATGGCAGATCAACTGGGCGATCACCGCGCCGCGGATGCGGTCGTCCCGCGAACGGCGCAGGCCGCGGGCCACTGCCAGTTCGCCCTGGCCCAGGCGGTCCTGGTAGCGGGCGAGATCGGGGGTGTTCTGGCAGAGCACCTCGCCGACCTGGCTGATGGCGGAGACCCCGAGGCCCAGCAGGTCGCAGTGGCCGTGGGTGGTGTAGCCCTGGAAGTTGCGCTGCAGGGTGCCGTCTTCCTGGGCGATGGCCAGGTCGTCGTCGGGCAGGGCGAAGTGGTCCATGCCGATGTAGCGATAGCCGGCGGCCAGCAGCTGTTCCACGGTTCGCTGCAGCATCTCCAGCTTGGCCGCGGGGTCCGGCAGTTCGCTGGCTTCGATGCGCCGCTGCGGCGGAAAGCGCTGCGGCAGGTGGGCGTAGTTGAACACCGACAGGCGATGCGGCTGCAATTCCAGCACCCGCTCCACGGTGTGGGCGAAGCTGGCCGGGGTCTGCCGCGGCAAGCCGTAGATGAGGTCCAGGTTGATGGAGCGATAGTCGAGGGCGCGAGCGGCCTCCACCAGGGTACGGGTGTCGTCGAAGGGCTGCAGGCGATTGATCGCCAGCTGCACCTGCAGGTCGAGGTCCTGGACGCCGAAGCTGACGCGGTTGAAACCCAGCTCGCGGAGCAGCCCCATGGTGCTCCAGTCGGCTTCGCGCGGATCGATCTCGATGGAGTAGTCGCCCCGGTCGCCGTCGGCCAGGGTGAAGTGCCGGCGCAGGTCGGCCATCAGCTCACGCAGCTGCATGGGGTTGAGAAAGGTCGGGGTGCCACCGCCGAGGTGCAGCTGCTCCACCCGCTGCCCGCCGTCCAGGTGCCGGCTGGTGAGGACCATCTCCTGACGCAGGGCCTGGAGGTAGGCGACGCTGCGGCTGCGGTCCTTGGTGATGACCTTGTTGCAGGCGCAGTAGTAACAGATGTTGGCGCAGAAGGGCACGTGCAGGTAGAGCGACAGCGGGCGTCCGGCCTGGCGACTCAGGCGCAGGGCGCCGAGCAGGTCGAAGGGACCGATGCCGTCGTGGAATTGCACGGCGGTGGGGTAGGAGGTGTAGCGGGGGCCGGCGCGATCGTAGCGGGCGATGAGGTCGGCGTCCCAGACGAGGGCGGCTGTCATGCCGGGCTCCAATGGTTTCGAGGTGCCCAGTGTGAGGGGCGCGGCCTGCGCTTTATTGATCCAGATCAATGGATAGCCGGTTAAGCTTTGGCGTTTGGACGAGGAGTAGCCCATGGCAGACGAGTTGTACCTCGACAGCTTTCGCGAATGCCGACCCGCGGGTCCGCCGCTGGCGACCCTGTTGCTGGCCCATGGGGCGGGGGCGGGGATGGACAGCCCCTTCATGGAGCAGCTGGCCGAGGCACTGGCGCGGCGTGACATCCGCACCCTGAGATTCGACTTTCCCTACATGGCGCGGGCCCGCGCCGAAGGCCGGCGCCGCCCGCCGAATCCGGCGCCGGTCCTGCTGGAGCACTGGCGGGCCATGGTCGCCACCTGGCGCGCGGCAGAAAGCGGTCCGTTGTGGCTGGCGGGCAAGTCCATGGGCGGGCGGATGGCCAGTCTGCTGGCCGACGAACTGGGCGCGACGGGCCTCGTCTGCCTGGGCTATCCCTTCCATCCGGCCGGCAAGCCCGAGCGGCTGCGCACCGAGCACCTGGCGACCCTGGCCACGCCGACGCTGATCGTCCAGGGCGAGCGGGATGCCCTGGGCACCCGTACGGAGGTGGCCGGCTATGCCCTGGCGCCCACGCTCGAAGTGCAGTGGATCGCCACCGCCGACCACGATCTCAAGCCGCTCAAGAGCAGCGGCCTGAGCCAGACCCAGGCACTGGTGGAAACGGCGGCCTGGGTGGCGGCCTTCGTGCGGAGCAGCGGCTAGATCACCCGGAAGCCACTGGTGCCATCGCGCCGCAACTGCTCGACCAGGCCGAATTCCCAGTCCAGGTAGGCCTGCATGGCCGCGCGCGGGGCATCGGTGCCTTCATAGGGGCGCCGGTAGCGATCGCGCCGGGTCGACAGCAGCCGTGTTTCGCCGCCTTCCACCGGCAGACCCGCAGCCAGCCAGGCCGCGGTACCGCCCTCCAGCAGCAAGACCGGCCGGTCGGTAATGGCCTGGACATCGACGGCGGCGAAGGCGGCCAGTTGGCCACTGCCGCAGGTGAAGACATAGCGCTCGGCCGGCGGCAGCGCTGCCGGCAGATCGGCGCGCAGCACCCAGGCGGCGCCCGGGATGTGCCTCTGGACATAGTTGGCGCTGGCGGTGACATCCACCACCAGGGTGCCGGGCTCCGCCAGCAATTCCTGCAGGCGCGTCACCGAGATGCGCTCCACCGGCCCGGGGACGGGAGCGGGCGGCTGCCAGGGACCGGTGGCGCTCAGGGCGCCGGCCGGGATGGCGTCGACCACCGCCACCTCCCAGCCCATCTGCGCCAGCCAGGAGGCGCTCATGTTGGCGCGCACGCCGTCGTCGTCCACCAGGGCCAGGCGGGCACCGCGTACCGGGGCGCTGTGATCGGTCTCCTGGACCAGCTGGCCACCCGGCGTCGAGCGGGCGCCAGGGAGGTGGCCGGCGGCGAATTCCTCGGGGGTGCGCACATCGATCAGATAGTTCGTCCGCCGCGCCTCGGTGCACCAGGCGTTCAGTTCGCTGAAGGCCAGCCGGGCGACACCGGCGCGATCGGCGACCTGACGCGCGCGGGTCGCGGCGGTCGCTTGGGTCGCCGGACTCACCGCACCGAAGCGGCGTTGCTGGCCGTGCTCCAGGGTCTGGCCGGCCAGCGTCCAGCCGATGGTGCCGTTGCGCAGGGCGGCCACCGGATTGGGAATGCCGGCGTTGATCAGCGACTGGGCGCCGATCAGGCTGCGGGTCCGGCCGGCGCAGTTGACGATGACCCGGGTCCGCGGATCGGGTGCCAGCTCGGCGACCCGCAGCACCAGTTCGGCGCCCGGCACGCTGACGCCACCGGGAATGCTCATGGTCTGGTATTCCTCGAAGCGGCGGGCATCGAGGATCACCAGGTCGGCGTCCTGATCCAGCAGCGCCTTGACCTCCTCGGCGGGCAGCGAGGGGGTATGGCGGCGCGCTTCCACCAGTTCGCCAAAGGCCTTGCTCGGCACGTTGACGTCGATGAAGAGTTCGCCGCCGCTGGCGCGCCAGCCCGCCAGGCCGCTCTCGAGCAGGGCCACGTCGGTGTAGCCCAGGGCGTGCAGGCGTTCGGCCGCGCGTTCCGCCAGACCTTCGCCATTGTCATAGAGGGTGATGGCCACATCGCGCCGCGGCAGCCGCGACCAGGCCTCCAGTTCCAGGCGCGATAGCGGCAGATTGGCGGCCCACAGCGGGTGGCCGGCAGCGAAGGGGTCTTCTTCGCGGACGTCGAGCAGGGCGACTTCGGTGCCGGCGAGGAGGGCCTGGCGGATGTCCTCGGCGGTGCGGATGGCGGTCATGGTGTGGCGGTCTCCTGGGACAGGTCCCACAGGTTGGGCAGCTGGCGATTGGTGTAGCCGGAGATGAAGGGCTTTTCCTGGCCATCTGCGGCATAGACGGCGCGGCGCACGGCGCCGATGTTGTCGCCATAGACGTGGATGCTGATGGAGGTGCGGTCGGCATAGGCGTTGCTGACCTGGTGGATGTCGCCCACCCGCGGCGAGACCGCTTCCACCTGGCCCGGCTCCAGACGCACGGGAGCGCCTTCCGGCAGCAGGCGGCCGGCGGGATCGCGGGCGAAGCCCTGAGCGGTCTCGGCGCCGCGCAGCATGCCGATCAGGCCCCAGGTGCGGTGGTCATGCACCGGCGTGGCCTGGCCCGGCCCCCAGACGAAGCTCACCACCGAGAAGCGCTGACGGGCATCGGCATAGAGCAGGTACTGGCTATAGCGCTCGGGGCGGGGCAGGGCGCAGTCCTCGGGCAGCCAGTCGTCATGGCGGACCAGTTCGCCGAGCAGGGCGGCGCCGCGCTGCAGCAGCTGCGGCTCGGCAGGGTGTTCGTCGACCAGGGTGGCGAGGTCATGCAGGAACAGGCGCAGGCGGTCGAGCCTAAGCGTCATGGAGGGCTCCACAAGTAAGCCGGGTGGGCGATGACGGCCATTAAAGCAAGGCCGGCGCCCAGCACCTTAGATCGATTGGTTCTGTGCTGAAAACCATAATTCACATAATTTGCAATTTAGGTTATCCATTATGTGCATATTAGGTTATGCGCAATCGATATTTCCGTCTCGGCGAGTCGCAACGTTAGGTTCTAAGCAGACCAGGGCAACGCCCGTCGCCCTGGCGCCTCTTCTGCTTCCGGAGCCGCCGCATGACCGCCTTCCACAACGCCCTCGCCAGCGTCCGCGCCCAGGTGTCCGCCGCCGAATGGGAGGCGCGGGTCAAACTCGCCGCCGCCTATCGCATGGCCGCCCGCGAACGCTGGACCGACCATATCTACACCCACTTCTCGCTGCGGGTGCCGGGCCCGGAGGCGCACTTCCTGATCAATCCCTTCGGCCAGACCTTCGACGAGATCACCGCCTCTTCGCTGGTGAAGGTGGACATTGATGGCGAGATCGTCCTCGACCCCACCGGACTGGGCATCAACCCGGCCGGCTACGTGATCCACAGCGCCATCCACCGTGCCCAGCCGGAACTCCATGCGGTGCTGCACACCCACACCGCCGCCGGCATTGGCGTCTCCGCCCAGCGCGATGGATTGCTGATGATTTCCCAGCACGCCATGAGGTTCTTCGGCCGCCTGGCCTATCACGGCTACGAGGGCGTGGCCCTGGATCTGGACGAGCAGAGTCGGCTGGTGGCCGACCTCGGGGCGCACCCGGCGATGATCCTCTGCAACCATGGCCTGCTCACCGTGGGCGCGAGTCTGGAGGAGGCCTTCTGGCACCTCTATTACCTGGAGCGCTCCTGCGCCGCGCAACTGGCGGCCCAGAGCGGTGGCGCCGAGCTGGTTATCGCTGCGGACGCCGTCGCGCAGAAGGTCAGCGACCTCATCCCCGGCAATCTGGCGCGCGGCGCCCATGTCCGTCACTGGGAGGCGGCGGTACGTCAACTGGAGCGTCACGAAGGCCGGGAGTACGCGCAATGAAGCGACTGCTCGCCACGCTGGGCCTGGCCCTGCTGCTTGGGCAGGCCCAGGCGGCGCCGGATCTCTCCGACGTGACCCTGGTGCTGGGCGACCAGGCCCGCGGTCTGCGCGCCATGATGGAAGCCGCCGGCACCCTCGAAGGCGCGCCCTACAACTATCGCTGGGCCAACTTCCAGGGCGCCGCGCCACTGTTCGAGGCGCAGCGCGTCGGCGCGGTGGATACCTCCTATGCCGGTGACCTGCCGGTGCTGATGGCCGCGTCCGGCGGCGTGCCGCTCAAGCTCATCGCCACCAATGTCGGCTACCCCCAGGCCAACGGCCTGCTGGTGCAGAAGGATTCACCTATCCATTCGGTGAGGGATCTCAAGGGGCGCACCGTGGTGGTGTCCTCGGCCAAGGGCAGCATCTCCCAGCACCTGCTCTATGCCGCCCTGGAAGAGGCCGGGCTCAAGCGTGAGGACGTCACGGTCAAGTTCGTGCTGCCCACCGATGCCAGTGCCGCCTTCAATGCCGGGCAGATCGACGCCTGGGCGACCTTCGATCCCTATCTCGGCATCGCCGAGCAGCACGGCGCCCGGCTGCTGCGCGATGGCCAGGGGCTGACCACCGCCTTGGGCTTTCTCACCGCCACCCCGGCGTCGCTGGAGGACCCGGGCAAGCGCGCCGCCATCGCCGATTTCGCCGGGCGCCTGGCCCAGGCACGGGCCTGGGCGGTCGCCCATCCGCAGGACTATGCACGGGTCTATGCCGAGCTGACGCGGCTGCCGGAAGGCGCTGCGGTGGCCATTTCCACCCGCACCTCCCGTGGCCTGCGCCCGGTGCAGCCGGCGGACGTCGCCGCGGTGCAGCAGGTGGCCGATCTGTTCAGCGAGCTCCAGGTGCTGCCCAAACCTGTCGACGTCGCCGCCCTGGCCGATGCCTCCGTCTTTACCCAGGAAGCCAAACCATGACCCTCATCCGCCGTACCCTGCTGGCGCTACCGCTGCTGCTCGCCGCCACCGCGGCCCTGGCCGCCGAGCCCCTGACCCTGCGCATCGCCGACCAGAAGGGCAACATGCGCGCCCAGCTGGAGGCCGCCGACGGCCTGCGCGACCTGCCAGGTTATCGGATCCAGTGGGCGGAATTTCCCGCCGCCGCGCCCCTGGCCGAGGCGCTCAATGCCGGCGCGGTGGACGCCGGCATCATCGGCGATGGCCCGCTGCTGTTCGCCCTGGCCGCTGGCGCGCCGGTCAAGGCCATCGCCGTGGACAAGTCCGATCCCTATGGCACGGCGGTGATCGTGCCGCGCGACTCGCCGCTGCGTAGCGCGGCCGATCTCAAGGGCAAGCGCATCGCCACCGGGCGTGGCTCCATCGGCCATTACATCGCCCTCAAGGCGCTGGACTCGGTGGGCCTGACCGCCCAGGACGTGAGCTTTCGCTTCCTCGGCCCGGTGGATGCCAAGATGGCCCTGGCCAATGGCTCGGTGGACGCCTGGGCGACCTGGGAGCCCTACACCGCCCAGGCCGAGCAGGTCGACGGCGCCCGGGTGCTGGTCAGTGGTCGCGGGCTCTGGGCGGGCAACAGCTTCCTGGCGGCCACCGACACGGCCCTGGCCGATCCGGCCCGGCGCGCGGCGCTGCAGGACTACCTCGACCGCCTGGCCGCCGCCCAGCGCTGGGGCTATGCCCACCTCGATGGCTATGCCAGGACCCTGGCGCAGATCATCGGCTTTCCCGAGGCGGTGGCCCGGCTGCAATTCGAGCGCCGTCAGCTGCACTGGGAGCCCATCGACCCGCAGGTGGTGGCCGACCAGCAGGCGGCGGCGGATTTCTACCACCGCAGCGGCCTGATCCCGCAGCGCCTGGAGGCCCGGGCGACCTTCGCCGAGGGATTCCGGGTGAGCAAACCGGACGCGCCGCGGCAGGCGGCGCGGGAGTAGGGCGGGATGCAGGGTGGTGTTGGGCTTCGCTTCGCGCAGCGCCAACCTGCGGGCCGGGTGCCGGGTGCCGGGTAGTGGGAGCAGGCATCCATACGGGCTCAACGCCAACCTACGCATGTTGGGCGCTCCCTCTCCCTGTGGGAGAGGGTTGGGGTGAGGGAAAAGCGACACTGCCACTCGACCTATCCATATAACCCATCCTTATTTCAAAAACGCTGAACAGCTTGAGTAGGCTATAAGCCACTTCCAAGGATGAGCGCACCCCGATGCCCCCACGTCTTCCCTTCACCCGTCGTCCCCTGGCCCTGGGGCTCGCCGCCAGCCTGCTCACCGGACTGGTCGCCGCACCCCAGGCAGCCCAGGCCGAAGGCACCCTGCGCATTTCCGAACAATTCGGGGTGTCCTATGTGATCCTGCATGTGCTGCGTGACCAGCAACTGATCGAAAAGCACGGCAAGCAGGAGGGCGTCGACATCAAGGTCGACTGGATAAAGCTGTCCGGTGGCGCGGCCGTCAACGAGGCGGTGCTGTCGGGCGCGGTGGATGTCGGCTCCGCCGGGCTCGGGCCGCTGTTCACCCTCTGGGACCGCACCCATGGTCGGCAGAACGTCAAGGCCGTGGCCAGCCTGGGGGCCTTTCCCAACTACCTGGTCACCAACAATCCGCAGGTGAAGACCCTGGCCGACTTCACCGCCAAGGACCGCATCGCCGTGCCGGCGGTCAACGTCTCGGTGCAGTCGCGCTTCCTGCAGTACGCCGCCGCCCAGGCCTTTGGCGAGAAGAACTGGAATCGCCTGGATCCCCTGACCGTGGCGGTGCCGCATCCGGATGCCACCGCGGCGGTGATCTCCGGCGGTACCGAGATCAACAGCCACTTCGCCAATCCGCCGTTCCAGGAGCAGGAACTGGCCAGCGGTAAGGTGCACAAGGTGCTCAGTTCCTATGACGTGCTGGGTGGGGCCGTCTCGCCCAACCTGGTGTTCGTCACCGAGAAATTCCGCCGGGACAATCCCAAGACCTACAAGGCCTTCCGCGAGGCGCTGGTCGAGGCCGGACAGATCATCGAGAAGGACAAGGCCGCCGCCGCCCGTACCTATGTGAAGGTCGAGAATTCGCGCCTCGATCCGGCGCTGATCCAGCAGATCATCGAAAGCCCCGAGGTCAACTTCGACACGGCGCCGCAGAACACCCTGAAGCTGGCGGAATTCATGTACCGCATCGGGGCCATCCGCAACCAGCCCGGCAGCTGGCAGGACTATTTCTTCGTCGACACGCCCGACCAGAAGGGCAGCTGATCCCCTTTCCCTTACGGGTTCCACCGGACCACCGGACGAGCCCTCGACATCTCGAGGTCTCCCATGGCTATTCCTCCACTTTTCCAGCGCCTCGGGCTGCTCCTGGCGAGCACCACCCTGGCGCTGTCCGCCCAGGCCGCCGAGCCGCAGAAGATCCGCCTCGGCATCAACGACAGTCCGCAGAACGCCGCCCTGGAGCGCGCCGCCGAGGTGGCGCGGGAGCGGGGTGTGGAGGTGGAAATCGTCGCCTTCAGTGACTGGAACACGCCGAATCTGGCGCTCGCCCACGGCGACATCGACGTCAACTACTTCCAGCATCAACCCTTCCTGGAAAACGCCAATGCCCAGAACGGCTACGGCCTGGTGCCCATCGCCTATGGCGTGGAAAACAAGGTCGGTCTCTATTCCAAACGGGTGAAGAGCTTCGCCGAGGTGCCGGACGGCGCCACCGTTGCGGTGGCCGACGATCCGGTCAACCAGGGCCGCGGGCTGCACCTCTATGCCCGGGCCGGCCTGATCCAGCTCAAGCCCGGTACCGGGCCCAAGGCCAGCCTGCAGGACATCGTCGCCAATCCGCGCCACCTGAAATTCATCGAACTGCCCGGTCCGCAACTGGCGCGGGTGCTGGACGACGTGACCCTGGCGCAAAGCTATCCCTCGCACATCCTCGCCGCCGGCACCACGGATCCCAACAGCGCCCTGCTGTTCAGCGACGACGAGGCCAGCGGTCACCTCTATGCCCTGAGATTCGTGACCAAGCCGGACAAGGCCGATGACCCGGCGATCCGCACCTTCATCCAGGTGTTCCAGAACGATCCGCGGGTGCGCGAGGCCATCGCCCAGGCCTATGGCAATCCGCAGCTGTACAGCCTGGCCTGGCTGAACCGGCAGGAGGCCGCCCGATGAGCAATGCACTACTCAGAACCGCACCGGCGCCGCCGCCCGCCGAACCCCAGGCCGCTCCCGCGCGCGAGCATCTACGCCTGAGCGGCGTGCAAAAGATCTACACCGGCGGCGCGCTGCCGGTGACCGCCCTGGCGGACATCGACCTCAGCATCGCCCGTGGCGAGATCTTCGGCATCATCGGTCGCAGTGGCGCCGGCAAGTCCAGTCTGATTCGCACCCTCAATCGCCTGGAAGACGTCAGCGCCGGTCAGGTCCTGGTCGACGGCGTCGACATCGGCACCCTGAAGGGGGATCGCCTGGTGGCGCTGCGGCGGCGCATCGGCATGATCTTCCAGCACTTCAATCTGCTGGCCTCGCAGACGGTGCTGGAGAATCTGGCCTTGCCGCTGAAGGCCGCCGGCTTTCGCCGCGACGAGATCGAAGCCCGGGCGCGGGAACTGCTCGAGCTGGTCGGGTTGCAGGGCAAGGAACAGGTCTATCCCTCGCGGCTGTCCGGGGGCCAGAAGCAGCGGGTGGGCATCGCCCGCGCGCTGATGCTGAGGCCCGAGCTGCTGCTCTGCGACGAGGCCACCTCGGCGCTGGATCCGGAGACCACCCAGTCGATCCTGGCGCTGTTGCAGGACATCAATCGCCGCCTGGGACTGACCATCGTGCTCATCACCCACGAGATGGCGGTGATCCGCCAGATCTGCGACCGGGTGGTGGTGCTGGAACACGGCCGCATCGTCGAACAGGGCCCGGTGTGGCAGCTGTTCGGCGCGCCCCAGGCCGAAGCCACCCGGGCGCTGCTGGCACCCCTGGCGGCGCAGCTGCCGGCGGATCTGGCCAGGCGGCTCGGTGCCACCCGGCAACCGGGTGCCCGCGCGGTGCTGGAACTCAGCTACGACGGCCAGGGCGTGGAGCCCGACTTCCAGGCGCTGGGCCAGGCCCTCGGCGCACCGGTCGAACTGCTACATGGCGGTATCGACCGTATCCAGGGCCACGCCCTGGGCCGCCTGCTGGTGGCGACCGCGGCACCGGAGCGGCGGCTGGCAGGCTTCCTGACCCAGACCGGGTTGTTCGCCCGGGCGGAGGTGCTGGGCTATGTCTGACTTCATGCTCAAGGCGCTGTGGAAGGCCTTTCTCGATACCCTGACCATGGTCAGCGTATCGGCGGCCATCGTCTGGTTCGCCGGCATCGCCCTGGCAGTGGTGCTGGTCACCACCGGGCGCGGCGCCATCTTTGCCGCGCCCACCCTCAACCGGGTGCTGGGCACCCTGATCAACGCCTTTCGCGCCACGCCCTTCATCATCCTGCTGGTGGCCCTGATCCCGCTGACGCGGCTGATCACCGGGACCACCATCGGCGTCTGGGCGGCGGTGGTACCCATCACCCTCAGCGCCACGCCGTTCTTTGCCCGGATCGCCGAGGTCAGCCTGCGCGAGGTCGGCGGTGGGGTGATAGAAGCGGCCCAGGCGCTGGGCTGCGAGCGGCGCCACATCGTCTTCAACGTGCTCCTGCCGGAGGCGCTACCCGGCATCATCGGCGGCTTCACCGTGACCCTGGTGGCCATGATCGGCGCCTCGGCCATGGCCGGTGCCATAGGCGCGGGCGGGCTCGGCGACCTGGCGATCCGCTATGGCTACCAGCGCTACGACACCCAGGTGATGGCCGTGGTGATCGCCATCCTGGTGGTGCTGGTGTGCGGCATCCAGTTCATCGGCGACCGCTACGTGCGGCACCTGCGGGCGCGCTAGTGTGGTGTTTCAGACGTTCGCGCAAGAGTTGGCGAGTGATTTTTGGCGGTTCGGCGTTCCGAGCTGGCTAGGCGCCGCGACGAGTCATAGCAGGGCTATGGCGAGGAGTGGAACGCCGCCGGGGCCTAAAAAGCGCCGCCAAAATTGTGCAGATAACGTCTGAAACACCACACTAGCTGAGGCGCTCCAGGTAGGCCGGCAATTCCGGGTCGGGCAATACCGAGAGCACCTTGAGCCGCTGCAGGGTGCGATCGCGGCCGCGCAGGAGGTGATTGCGCAACTGGCTGGCCGCCGAGTCCGGACTACCCACCAGCAGGGATTCCAGCACCAGGCGATGCTCCACCAGCACCGCCTCGTCCAGCGGCGTGCCGAGCGACTGGTGGAAGATGCGCGAGACGTTCAACGGACTCTGGCTGTGGGCGATCAGCTGGGCCAGCTTGCGATTGCGCAGGCCGGCCAGGCACCGCCCATGCAGATCCGCCTCGATGCGCTCCACCGCCGCCCAAGAGGTGGGGGCAGGATGGTCGGCCAGTTGCTCCAGCCGTTCCAGCATCGCCAGCAGCTCGCTACGCGCCAGACCCGGCGCGGTCTGTAACAGCGCGTCGGGTTCCAGCAGGGCGCGGATCTCGTAGTCGTCGCGGATGGCCTGGGCGGTGAGCGGACCGGCCAGCCACTGGCCATAGGGTTCCTTTTCCACCAGGCCGCGGTCGCGCAGGCGCATCAGGGCTTCGCGCACCACGGCGCGACTGACGCCCAGGTGGTCGGCCGCCCGTTGCTCGTCCAGCCGGAAATGGCCGAAGAGCAGGGCGTGGCTGACACAGGCGGCGATCTCGTCGCCGACGCGCTCGCCCAGGGAGCGCGTATCGATCAGGTCATCGCTGCTGTCCAGCCCGAGCAATTGGCGGGTCAGTGGCTGGCGCTGCGGCTCGCCCGCGGTGCCGCCCGGATCGATCAGATAGCCGCGCCCCTCGAAGCGGCGGATCAGGCCTTCCTCCTGCAACAGCGTCAGCGCCTGGCGCACCGGCACCCGGCTGGTGCCGAACAGTTGCGCCAGCGGCGCCTCGACCAGCACCAGCCCTGGCGCCGCGCGACCGGCCAGGATGGCTTCGCGCAGCGCACTGCGGATCATCGCGTAGCGCGCGGCGGTACGACTGTCATCGAGGGGGGCGGGGACTGCTGCCGACATCGGGGACCTTCCGGAAACGAGATGAGAATTGTGGCACAGGCCTACGGCCTTTCGCGCGTTACCGGCAGGGCCAGGTGCACGCACGGTAACGGGGCAGGCGTTACGGTTCTGCACAAAAATGGATCTATTTAATTTAAATACATTTTATAGGGTGATACCGGGAAAAGGCCCAGGCGACCGCTAGAGGTCAGCGTTTCGAGTCTGCGGCGTCCTGTTTTTTCAAGCTGGCACAAAGCCTGCTCTGTTAAACGTACCAAATTATAAAATGTACGTTTAAGGAGCGCCGATGGAACCCGCCCACGCCTTGTCCCTGGATGCCGTCGCGCTTGGCGAGGCCTATGCCGCCGGCACCCTCGATCCGGTCGCGGTCTTCGAGGCGGCACTGGCGCGCGCCCAGGCATCCTCGGCCGTATTCATCACCCTGACCGCCGAGCGCGGACGCGCCGAAGCCCTGGCGGCGCGCGAGCGCTGGCAGGCCGGGCAGCCGCGGTCGCCGCTGGATGGGGTGCCGCTGGCCTGGAAGGACCTCTTCGACCTGCAGGGCGAGGTCACCACCTGCGGCGCCGAACTGCGCCGCCTGGCGCCACCGGCCGCCACCGATGCCGTGCTGGTGCAGCGCCTGAGCCAGGCCGGCCTGGTCAGTCTGGGCAAGGTCAATCTCAGCGAATTCGCCTATTCCGGCGTCGGGTCGAATCCCCATGTCGGCACGCCCGCCAATCCCCGGGCGCAGGGCGAGGTGCGCATACCGGGGGGCTCTTCCTCGGGTTCGGCGGTGGCCGTCGCCGCCGACATCGTGCCCCTGGCGTTCGGTACCGACACCGCCGGTTCGGTGCGCCTGCCGGCCGCCCTCAATGGACTGGTGGGCTATCGGCCCAGCCTGGGGCGCTATCCGGCGACCGGGATCTTTCCACTGGCCGCGTCCTATGACGTACCGGGTCCGCTGGCGCGCAGCCTGCGCGATGTGCAGTGCCTGGATCGCCTGCTGGCGGGCGCGGCTGCCCGCCCGTTGCCGGCGCCAACGGAACTGCGGGTGGTGCTGGACCTCAGCGTGCTGGACGACGCCCGGGTGGAGCCGGCGGTGCGGGCCAATCTGCTGGCCGCTGCCGAGCGGCTGGCCCGCGGCGGAGTGAACGTGGAGCGCCGCGCCCGCACGGTCTTTGCCGAGGCCCTGGACGTTCTCGCCGCAGAAGGTTGGCCAGGGGCCCTGGAAGCCTTCGCCCTGCACCGCAAGGTGCTCGACGGTCCCGCGGCCGAACGCCTGGATCCGCGGGTGCGGCAGCGCCTGGAGCGAGCGCGGGCCTTGCCCGACGGTCACCTGGCGGTCCTGCATGAACGCCGCGACCGATTGCGGGCAGCCTTTGCCGCCGAATTCGCCGAGGCGCTGCTGCTGGTGCCGACGGTCGGCCGGGTGGCGCCGCCGCTGGCCCCTCTGGAAGCCGACGCCGACCTCTTCGCCGCCACCAATCTGGAGCTGCTGCGCCTGACCATGGCCGGCAGCCTGCTCGGCGCGCCGGGTGTCTCGCTACCCAGCGGTCGCGATGCCCAGGGCCTGCCCACCGGGCTGTTGCTGGTGGCCCCCGCCGCCGCGGACGAACGCCTGCTCGATGCCGCCACGGCCGTGGAAGCCCTGGTCAGCGCCTGAATTCAAGCGGCGGTGGCGGGGGCCCGGCTCCGCCATCGACCTGGCTTTCTTCCGGGTACTGGAGAGTGCAACGATGGCCAAAGAAATCTTCGTTTCCATCGGCGTCGACGTCGACGCGGTGGCGGGCTGGCTCGGTTCCTACGGCGGCGAGGATTCGCCCGATGACATCTCCCGCGGCCTGTTCGCTGGCGAGGTGGGGTCGCCCCGACTGCTCAAGCTGTTCGAGCGCTACGGCCTCAAGACCACCTGGTTCATTCCGGGCCATTCGGTGGAGACCTTTCCCGAGCAGATGCAGGCGGTGGCCGCGGCAGGCCACGAGATCGGTATCCATGGCTACAGCCACGAGAATCCCATCGCCATGACCCCCGAGCAGGAGGAGGCGGTGCTGGATCGGTCCATCGAGCTGATCACCGCCCTGGCCGGCAAGCGGCCCACCGGCTATGTCGCGCCCTGGTGGGAATTCAGCCGGGTGACCAACGAGCTGCTGCTGAAGAAGGGCATCAAGTACGACCACAGCCTGATGCACAACGACTTCTCTCCCTACTACGTGAGGGTCGGCGACAACTGGACCAAGATCGACTACAGCCAGCAGCCCGAGAGCTGGATGAAGCCGCTGGTGCGCGGCCAGGAAACCGATCTGGTGGAGATTCCGGCCAACTGGTACCTCGACGACCTGCCGCCGATGATGTTCATCAAGAAGGCGCCCAACAGCCACGGCTTCGTCAATCCGCGCCATCTGGAAGAGATGTGGCGCGACCAGTTCGACTGGGTCTATCGCGAGCTGGACTACGCCGTCTTCCCCATCACCATCCACCCCGATGTCTCGGGGCGGCCGCAGGTGCTGCTGATGCTCGAACGCCTGATCGAGCATATCCAGGGTCACGCCGGGGTGCGCTTCGCCACCATGGACGAGATCGCCGACGACTTCCTGCGGCGCCAGCCGCGCCAGCGCTAAGCGCCCAGCCCACAGGTACAGGATCATGACCCTCCCTGCCGCCTCTTCGCTCCACCCGGAAACCCCCACGGCTGCCTGGAAACCGCAGCCGCTGTCTTCCGCTGATGTCCGCTACGCCACCTGGATCGCCTTCTTCGCCTGGGTGTTCGCCGTCTACGACTTCATCCTGTTCGGCACCCTGCTGCCGGTGATGGGTGGGCACTTCAACTGGAGCGAAGCCGAGCAGGCCGAACTCGCCACCTGGGTAGCCCTGGGCGGGGCCATCATCGCCTTCGCCATCGGCCCGCTGGTGGACCGGATCGGTCGCCGCGGCGGCATCATCGTCACCATCGGCGGCACCGCCCTGTGCTCGGCACTGACCGCGCTGTGCGCCGGCATGGGCAAGGTGCCGCTGGTGCTGGTGCGTTCGGTGGCCGGCCTGGGCTATGCGGAGGAGGGGGTCAACGCCACCTACCTGACCGAGGTCTATGCCGCCTCGGACGATCCGCGGCTGATCCGCCGCCGCGGCTTCATCTACAGCCTGGTGCAGAGTGGCTGGCCGATCGGCGCGCTGATCGCCGCGGGCCTCACCGCCTTGCTGCTGCCACATATCGGCTGGCAGGGCTGCTTCGTGTTCGCCGCCGTGCCGGCCTTCGTCATCGCCGTGCTGGCGCGCAAGCTCAAGGAAAGCCCGCAATTCCAGGTGCATGCCCGGATCCAGCGCCTGCGCCGCGAAGGCCAGGAGCAGGACGCCCGCAGCCTGGCGCGGGAATACGGCGTGGACTACGAAGAGCACGCCAAGGCCGGCGTGGCCATGGCCTTCAAGGGCCAGGCCCTGCGACCGACCCTGGTGCTGAGCCTGGCCATCCTGCTCAACTGGTCGGCGATCCAGGTGTTCAGCGTGCTGGGGACCTCGGTGATCGTCAGCGTGCACAAGCTCAGCTTCGAGAATTCGCTGTGGATCCTGGTGCTGTCCAACGCCGTCGGCTTCATCGGCTACCTGTTCCATGGCTGGCTGGGCGATCGCATCGGTCGGCGCAACACCGTGGCCCTCGGCTGGATGTGTGGCGGCCTGGCCTTCTTCGCCATGCTGCAGGCGCCCAGCCAGCTGGTACCGGTGGTGGCGCTCTACAGCCTGGGACTGTTCTTTCTCACCGGACCCTATTCGGCCATGTTGTTCTTCATGGGCGAAAGCTTCCCCACCAGCATCCGCGCCACCGGTGGCGCCATCGTCCACGCCATGGGGCCGCTCGGCGCCATCCTCGCCGGCCTCGGCATCACCAGCGTGCTCGGCAGCGGTGGCCAGTGGCACAGCGCCGCGCTCTGGTTCGGGGCGCTGCCGTGCTTTCTCTCCGGCCTGGTGATGTGGGCCGCGCGCCACGTCGAACCCACCAGTCTCAAATAACAGGAGCCTCCATGACAGCTCATACCTCTCCCGTCGCCCTGATCACCGGTGCCGCCAGCGGCATCGGCCAGGCCCTGGCCGTGGCCTATGCCCAGCGGGGCGTGCGGGTGGTCGGTGGCTACTATCCCGGCGATCCCCATGACCCGGAAGAGACTCGCCAGAAGGTGATTTCAGCGGGGGGCGACTGCCTGCTCGAACCCCTGGACGTCCGCGACAGCGCCTCGGTGGACGCCCTGGCCGATGCCGCCCTGGCGCACTTCGGCCGCCTCGACTACGCCGTGGCCAATGCCGGTCTCCTGCGCGCCGCGCCGCTGCTGGAAATGAGCGACGCGCGCTGGCAGGAGATGCTCGACGTCGACCTCACCGGGGTCATGCGCACCTTTCGCGCCGCCGCGCGGCACCTGGGGGAGGGCGGGGCCCTGGTGGCCATCTCCTCCATCGCCGGTGGCGTCTACGGCTGGCAGGACCATGCCCACTACGCCGCGGCCAAGGCCGGGGTGCCCGGGCTGTGCCGCTCGCTGGCCGTCGAACTGGCGCCGCGGGGCATCCGCTGCAACGCGGTGATCCCCGGGTTGATCGAGACGCCCCAGTCGCTGGACGCCAAGAACTCCCTGGGGCCGGAGGGCCTGGCCAAGGCCGCCCGCAGCATTCCCCTGGGGCGGGTCGGCAAACCCGAGGAGGTGGCGGCGCTGGTGCGTTTCCTGACCAGCCCCGAAGCCAGCTACATCACCGGCCAGAGTCTGATCGTCGATGGCGGTCTCACCGTCCGCTGGCCCGATTGAGGAGCAGAACATGTTCGAGCTGACAGACCGCCGCGCCCTGGTGACCGGCGCGGCCAGCGGCATCGGCGCCGCCGTCGCCCGCAGCTATGCCGCTGCGGGGGCGCGCCTGGTGCTGGCCGACCGCGACAGCGAGCGCCTGGCGCAGGTGGCCGCGGAATGCCGCGCCCTGGGGGCCGTGGTGACCGAGACCGTCGCCGACGTCGGCGAGTCGGAGGGTGCCTGGGCCGGAGTGGACGCCTGCGTGGCGGCCCATGGCGGCATCGACATCCTGGTCAACAATGCCGGGATGCTGACCCAGGCGCCCTGCGTCGACCTGACCCTGGCGCAGTGGAACGACATGCTGCGCGTCGACCTTACCAGTGTCTTTCTCGCCAGCCAGCGCGCCCTGCCGTTCATGCAGGCGCAGCGCTGGGGACGCATCATCAACGTCGCTTCCCAGCTCGGCATCAAGGGCGGCGCCGAACTCTGCCACTATGCCGCGGCCAAGGCCGGGGTGATCGGCTTCACCAAGTCGCTGGCGCTGGAGGTGGGCCGCGATAACGTGCTGGTCAACGCCATCGCCCCCGGACCCATCGAGACCCCGCTCGTGGACGGCATCAGCGCCGACTGGAAGGCGGCCAAGGCCCGCGAATTGCCGCTGGGCCGCTTCGGCCGGGCGGAGGAGGTGGCGCCGGTGGCGCTGCTGCTGGCCAGCGATCCGGGGGGCAACCTCTTCGTCGGCCAGACCCTGGGCCCCAATTCCGGCGACGTCATGCCCTAGGAGGTAGCCATGTGCGGACTGTGCGGCCTGCTCGGGCCGGATCTCCACTGGAGCGATCCGCTGGGCGACGACCTGCCCCGGCGGCGCGAGCGCCTGCGCCGGGTCGCTGCCATCAACCGGGTGGTGGCGCCGTTCCGGCTGACGGTGAGCGACGTCCAGGGCGCCTCCTACCTGATCCAGGGACCGACCGGGCGCCAGGCCCTGGCCGAAGGGCTGGACGACCTCTGGCGCCAGGCCGAAGCGGTGCTGGGGCGACCGCTCGATCCCCTGGATCTGCGGGTGCTGGCGCCGCTGGAGGGAGTGTCTTGAGCCTCGCCGTCAATGTCATCACCGGTTTTCTCGGCAGCGGCAAGACCACCCTGCTGCGCCGCTTGCTGGCCCAGGAGGCCCTGGGCGAGACGGCGCTGCTGATCAATGAATTCGGCGAGGTCGGCATCGACCACCTGCTGGTGGAAGAGGTGGCCCCGGACACCGTGCTGCTGCCCAGCGGCTGCGTCTGCTGCTCGGTGCGCGGCGATCTCAAGGCGGCGCTGCTGACCCTGCACGGGCGGCGCAGTCGCGGCGAGATCCCGGCCTTTCGCCGGGTATTGCTGGAGACCACCGGCCTGGCCGATCCGGGGCCGATCCTGGCCACCCTCAATCTCGATCCCCAGTTGCGCGGACGCTTCCACCTGGGCTTGCTGGTGACCGTGGTGGACGCCGAGCACGCCGCCTTGCAGGAAGGGCTGCACCCGGAGTGGCTCAACCAGGTCACCGCAGCCGACCGGCTGTTGCTGAGCAAGGCCGACCGGGTCGCGCCTGCCGTGCTGGAGCGGCTGGATCGGCATCTGGCCCAGCTCAATCCCACCGCCACCCGGGCCCTGGCGGCGGCGGTGGCCAGCGGCGATGACCTGTTGCTGGGCGAGGGCCTGCGCGCCGCCGGTCCGGCGGCCGAGGTCGGCCGCTGGCGCCTGTTCGCCGCCGTCGCCGAAGGTCGCCACGGCAGCGCCGAGGTCTGCTGCCTGGAGTTCGACCGTCCGCTGGACTGGATGGCCTTCGGGGTGTGGCTGTCGATGCTGCTAAGATGCCACGGGCAACGCATCCTGCGAGTCAAGGGCATCCTCGACGTGATCGACGCCAGCCAACCCATCGTCATCCACGGCGTGCAGCACAGCCTGCATCCGCCGGTGCACCTGCCGGCCTGGCCGGCGGGCGAACGCCGCTCGCGGCTGGTGTTCATCGTCCGCGAGCTGGACACCGCGCTGCTCAGACGCTCCTTCGCCGCCTTCATGGGCGGCCTGGGACGGGCCGCATGAGCACGCCGCTGACCCTGCGGGTGCTGGGCACCTCGGTGACCCTGCTCGAACCCATCCGCCAGCGGGCGGAGGCGGAACTGGGCATCCGCCTGGTCTACCAGATCCACGACGTCCAGACCGCCCAGCGCATCGCGGTGCTGGAGCCGGGCAGCTACGACCTCTATGACCAGTGGTTCCACAACGTCGACTTCGTCTGGCCGGCGCGGGCGATCCAGCCCATCGACATCCGCCGCATCGCGCTCTGGGAAGAGATCAACGATCTGCCCAAGCGCGGCCGGCTGCATGCCACGGATCGCCTGGCGCCCGGCTGTCGGCCGTGCGACCGCCTCTATGTGCAGCACGACGGCAGCCTCGGCGGCCAGCCCAGCGAGCGCATCAGCATGCTGCCGCTGACCCACAACGCCGACAGCTTCGCCTATCGCCCGGAAAGCCTGCCTGCCGCCCTGGCGGGTCAGCAGGAGAGCTGGGCCTGGCTGATCGACGAAGGCTGGTGCGGCCACAGCGCCCTGCAGAGCGACGCCGCCATCGGCGCGCTGGACGCCGCCCTGGCGATCCAGGCCGCCGGCCTCGCCCGGTTCGACGACATCGGCAACCTGCGCCTGGAGGAGATCGACCGCCTGGCCGAGTTGCTGGTGGAGCGCCAGCGCCATCGGCACTTCGCGGCGTTCTGGTCCGACGACCGCAGCGCCGGCGAGCTGACCCTGGCCGCCGGGGTGGACATCCAGAGTCTCTGGTCGCCCATGCTCATGGCCCTGCACCGGGCGGGGGTGGATTACCGGGTGGCGGTCCCGCGCGAGGGCTATCGCGCCTGGTTCGGCGGTCTGTCGCTGTCGCGCTGCGCGGAAGGCCGGGTGCGCGACGCCGCCTATGCCTACCTCAACTGGTGGCTGGCCGGCTGGCCCGGCGCGGTGATGGCGCGCCAGGGCTTCTATATCGCCAATCCGGTGCGTGCGCGGGATCACCTCAGCGCCGCCGAGTGGGATTTCTGGTACGGCGGCCTGCCGGCCCGGGAAGAACTCGCCGGCAGCGACGGCCTGCCGCTGATCGAGGTGGGCCAGCGGCGCGAAGGGGGTTCCTACGCCCAGCGCATGAGCCATATCGGGGTGTGGAATTCGGTGATGGACGAACACAACTACCTGGTGCGGCGCTGGAGCGAATTCCTGCGCACCACGGCGGCCTGAGCCGCCGGCTTCCGGGCGAGAAGGGCGTGCCAGACGCCTCGCTGCGCTGTTGCCCAGGGAACAGCGACTGGACAGCTGCCCTTGGCGCTACAACGGAAATCGTCTTACGTTTTCTCGCAACTCGTTGATTGAAAACGCTTTTTAGACTTGGTTCGGTTCTTGATTGAAGGCTCAGGGTCACTGTTTCGCTCGCCCTCGCGGCGAGCCCAACCCGGAGAGCCTTTGCATGTCGCAGAACCCCGTCAAATTCGCCTATTGGGTCCCCAACGTCAGCGGCGGCCTGGTGGTCAGCACCATCGAGCAGCGCACCCACTGGGGCATCGACTACAACCGCAAGCTGGCCCAGCTCGCCGAGCAGGCCGGCTTCGACTACGCCCTGACGCAGATCCGTTTCACCGCCGGCTACGGCGCCGAATACCAGCATGAATCGGTGGCCTTCAGCCATGCGCTGCTGGCCGCCACCGAGCGTCTCAAGGTGATCGCCGCCATCCTGCCCGGCCCCTGGAATCCGGCGCTGGCGGCCAAGCAGCTGGCGACCATCGACCAGCTTACCAACGGCCGGGTCGCCATCAACCTGGTGTCCGGCTGGTTCAAGGGCGAATTCCATGGCATCGGCGAGCCCTGGCTCGACCACGACGAGCGCTATCGGCGTTCCGAGGAGTTCATCCGCGCCCTCAAGGGCATCTGGACCCAGGACAACTTCAGCTTCGCCGGCGACTTCTATCGCTTCCGCAACTACACCCTGAAACCCAAGCCGCTGCAGCAGCCGCACCCGGAGATCTTCCAGGGCGGCAGCTCCCGGGCCGCGCGGGACATGGCGGCGCGGGTCTCGGACTGGTACTTCACCAACGGCAACACCCCCGAGGGCATCCGCGCCCAGGTCGAGGACCTGCGCGCCAAGGCCGCGGCGAACGGCCACGCGATCAAGGTCGGCGTCAACGCCTTCGTCATCGCCCGGGACACCGAGGCCGAGGCCCGCGCGGTGCTCGACGAGATCATCGCCAAGGCCAACCCGGAGGCGGTCCAGGCCTTCGGCCACGAGGCGCGCAATGCCGGCGCGGCCAGTCCGGAGGGCGAGGGCAACTGGGCCAAGTCCAGCTTCGAGGATCTGGTGCAGTACAACGACGGCTTCAAGACCAACCTGATCGGCACCCCCGAGCAGATCGCCGAGCGCATCGTCGCCCTCAAGGCGGTGGGCGTGGACCTGGTGCTGGCCGGTTTCCTGCACTTCCAGGAAGAGGTGGAGTATTTCGGCAAGCGGGTGCTGCCGCTGGTGCGCGACCTCGAAGCCCGGGCCGCGGCCCAGGCGGCGGCCTAGGCCATGGATGCGGCTCTGGCCAAGCCATCGCCGGTGCTGCTGGAGGTCAGCGACCTGGCGCTGGCCTTTGGCGGGGTCACGGCCTTCGCCGAGGTCGGCTTCCAGGTTCGCGAAGGCGAGATCTGCGCCCTGATCGGGCCCAATGGCGCCGGCAAGAGTTCCTTGCTCAACGTGATCAACGGCCTCTACCGACCGCAGCGGGGCAGGGTGCAATTGGCCGGCAGCAGCGCGGCGCTGCGCCGCCCGCAGACAGCGGCGCGGGCCGGGGTCGCGCGTACCTTTCAGAACCTGGCCTTGTTCAAAGGTATGAGCGTGCTGGACAACGTGCTCACCGGGCGCGGCCGCCATCGGCGCGCCTCCTGGCTGGAACAGACGCTGGGCCTGGGCCGCGCGCCGGCCGAAGAGCGGGTGCAGCGGGCGGTGGCCGAGTGGGCGCTGGACTTCCTGCACCTGGGTCCCTGGCGCGACGTCCCGGTGGGCAGCCTGCCCTATGGGCTGCAGAAGCGCGTGGAGCTGGCCCGGGCACTGGCGGCCGAGCCGCGGCTGCTGCTGCTGGACGAACCCATGGCCGGGATGAACGCCGCGGAGAAGCGCGAGCTGAGCGGCTACATCCGGGCCATCAACCGCGAGCGCGGAGTGACCGTGGTGCTGATCGAGCACGACATCCAGGTGGTGATGCAACTAGCGGATCATGTGGTGGTACTGGACTACGGTCGCCTCATCGCCGATGGCGCACCCGCCGCGGTGCGCAACGACCCGGCGGTGATCGCCGCCTATCTCGGGACCCGTCACTAGAAGTTGTTGACGATCTGCTGCGCGTCGGCCAACCGGCGTTGGAAAGACCTTCGGAATGCTCATTTACCACTCGTAAACTCCGCTTCCTCAGGCCTTTCCGCCTTGTTTGGCTCTAGCTCGCGAGATCGTAAACAGCTTCTAAGGACACTGAACGCCTCAGGGAGAAAACCATGGCGTTTTTCTTGGAAGTCTTGCTTGGCGGCCTGCTCGCCGGGGTGATGTATGCCCTGGTGGCGCTGGGCTTCGTGCTCATCTACCGCGCTTCGGGCGTCTTCAATTTCGCCCAGGGCGCCATGCTGCTGTTCGCCGCCCTGACCTACGTCAGCCTGGTGGAGCGCGGCCTGCCCGGCTGGCTGGCGCTGCTGGTCACGCTGGGCGTCATGATCCTGCTGGCGGTGGTGGTGGAGCGCACGGTGCTGCGGCCGCTGGTGAATCGCTCGCCGCTGGTGCTGTTCATGGCCACCCTGGGCCTGGCCTATTTCATCGAGGGCGCCGCCCAGGCGCTGTGGGGCGCCCAGGTGCACGGCCTGGACCTGGGTATCGAGGACCGTCCGCTGGAGCTGGGCGAGCTGCTGCTGTCGAGCTTCGACCTGTTTGCCGCGGCGGTGGCGGCGGTGCTGGTGATCGGACTGTCGCTGCTGTTCGAGCGCACCCGCCTGGGCATCTCGCTGCGCGCCGTGGCCGATGATCCCCTGGCGGCCCAGGCGGTGGGTATCCGTCTGCCGCGCATCTGGGCGCTGGTCTGGGCGGTGGCCGGTTGCGTCGGCCTGGTGGCGGGCCTGCTCTGGGGCGCACGGCTGGGGGTGCAGTTCTCGCTGTCGCTGATCGTGCTCAAGGCGCTGCCGGTGTTGATCATCGGCGGCTTCTCCTCGGTCACCGGGGCCATCGTCGGCGGCCTGCTGATCGGCGCCAGCGAAAAACTCGCCGAGGTCTATCTCGGCCCTCTAATCGGCGGTGGTCTGGAGAACTGGTTTCCCTATGCCTTCGCCCTGGTATTCCTGCTGATTCGACCGGTTGGCCTGTTCGGCGAACCCGTGGTCGAGCGCGTCTAGAGGACCTTCCATGAGCACTTCCCTCGACGCCCTGACGGCGCGTCCGCTGGCCTCCCGTGCACCCGCTGTGCGACCCGCGCGCCTGGCGTTGGCCGCCTTCCTGATGCTGGCTTTTGGCGTGCTGCCCTGGGTCGGCAGCGACTATCTGTTCAATGCCCTGCTGATTCCCTTCCTGGTACTGGCCCTGGCCGGGCTAGGACTGAACCTGCTCACCGGCTATGCCGGGCAGCTGTCGCTGGGTTCGGCCGCCTTCATGGCGGTCGGCGCCTTCGCCACCTACAACCTGCAGGTACGCATGGGCTGGCCCCTGCCGCTGTGCCTGTTCGCCGGCGGCCTGCTGGCGGCCCTGGTGTCCCTGCTGTTCGGCCTGCCCAGCCTGAGGATCCGTGGCTTCTACCTGATCGTCTCCAGCCTGGCGGCGCAGTTCTTCGTCCTCTGGGCCCTGACCCGCTTCGACTGGTTTTCCCATGGCAGCGCCTCGGGGGTGATCAGTGCGCCGCCGCTGGTGCTGCTGGGCCAGGATTTCGGCGGGCCGCTGGGTCGCTACCTGGCCACCCTGCTAGTGGTCCTGGTGCTGTTCGCCTTCGCCGCGCGACTGGTGCACGGCGAACTCGGCCGTACCTGGATGGCGGTGCGCGACCGGGAAACCGCCGCTGCGGTGATGGGCCTGTCGGTGGTGCGGGCCAAGCTGCTGGCCTTCGCCCTGAGCGGCTTCTACCTCGGCATCGCCGGGGCGCTCTGGGCCTTTACCTACCTGGGCACCGTGGAGCCCCACGGCTTCGACTTGAGTCGCTCCTTCCAGATCCTCTTCATCGTCATCCTCGGCGGACTCGGCAGCCTGGCCGGCAGCCTCTATGGCGCGGCCTTCATGGTGCTGTTTCCGCTGCTGCTCTCCAACCTGGCCGGCTGGCTACCCGCCGACCTCATCGCCGCCGGCCAGCTGGAGAACCTGCAGAAGATGGCCTTCGGCGCCCTGATCATCCTGGTGCTGATCAAGGAACCCGAGGGCCTGACCCGCCTCGCCACCCGCGGCTGGCAACGCCTGCACCGCGCCTGATCCCCTTCGCCGGCGGCCAGGCTCGCCGGCCCAACACCCCCACAAGGAAAGTCCCCATGTGCAAACGTCATCTGCTCGGCAGCCTCGTCCTGGCCCTGGGCCTCACCTCCCTCGGCCCGGTCCAGGCCGCCGGCGAGCAATACTTCCCGCTGCAGAGCTATCGCGTCGGCCCCTATGCCGCCGGCGGCACCGGCTTCTTCGGTGGCTTCATCGACTACATGAAATACGTCAACGCCAACGGCGGCGTGAATGGCGTCAAGCTGGTATGGAGCGAATGCGAAACCGAATACATCGTCGAGAAGGGCGTGGAGTGCTACGAGCGCCTGAAGAACGGCCATGACGGCGCGCCCGCCGCTGCCACCAATCCGCTGTCGGTGGGCATCGCCTATGCCACCCTGGAACGCTCCACCGCCGATCACCTGCCGCTGATCACCATCAACCACGGCCGTACCGATTCCACCGATGGCAGCGTCTTCCCCTATGTTTTCCCGCTGCAGCTCAATCCCTATTCGGAGGTCTCGGCCATCCTCAACTGGATAGGCCAGCAGGGCGGTGGTGTCGACAGCCTCAAGGGCAAGAAGATCGTCACCCTCTACCACGGCTCGCCCTACGGCAAGGAGACCAACGAGGTCCTGCAGAAACTGGCGGATCGCTATGGCTTCGAGCTGACCCTGCTGGAGGTGCCGCACCCGGGTAACGAGCAGCAGTCCCAGTGGCTCAACATCCGCCGCCTCAAGCCCGACTGGGTGATCCTGCGTGGCTGGGGGGTGATGAACCCGGTGGCTATCAAGACCGCGCAGAAAGTCGGCTTCCCGGTTGACCACATCATCGGCAACATCTGGAGCAACTCCGAGGAAGACGTGCGTCCGGCTGGCGCGGCGGCCAAGGGCTTCCTGGCCATCACCACCCACCCTTCGGGCACCGCCTTCCCGGTGCTGCAGGGCATCGAACGCGACGTGGTGGCCAAGGGGCAGAGCGACCTGGCCGATCCCAAGCGTTTCGGCACCGTCTACTACAACCTCGGCGTGGTCAACGGCATCCTCAATGTCGAGGCCTTGCGCCTGGCCCAGGCCAAGTATGGCGACAAGCCCCTCAGCGGCGAGCAGGTGCGCTGGGGCTTCGAACACCTGAAGCTGGACGACGCCCGCCTGCAGGCCCTGGGCGCCAAGGGGCTGGTGCAGCCGCTCACGCTTTCCTGCGCCGACCACGAAGGCGGCGGCGCCATCCGCATCCAGCAGTGGGATGGCGAGAGGTGGCAACTGGTGAGCGACTGGGTGCAGGCCGATCGCGCCTTCCTGCGACCGATCATCGAGGCCTCGGCCCGGCAGTACGCCAAGGAAAAGGGCATAACCCCCCGTGATTGCAGCAAGGAGAGCTGACCCATGACGACCACCCCCTTGTTGGCGGTCGAAGCCATCGAAGTCCGTTACGACGGCGCCATCCTCGCCGTCGATGGTGTCAGCCTGGAGGTCGGCCAGGGCCAGATCGTGGCCTTGCTGGGCGCCAATGGCGCCGGCAAGAGCACCACCCTCAAGGCCCTCTCGGGGCTGCTCGGCGCCGCTCGCGGCGCCCTGGTCCGCGGCGCCATCCGCTACGAGGGGCGGGACCTCGCGGGCCAGTCGGCCGATGCCCGGGTCCGTGCCGGACTGGTCCAGGTGCTGGAAGGGCGCCACTGTTTCGGGCGACTCAGCGTGGAGGAAAATCTGCTTAGCGGCGGTTTCGTCCGCCGCCTCGGGCGCGCCGCGCAGCGTGAGGAACTGGAGCGCATCTATGCCTGGTTTCCCCGCCTGGCCGGCAAGCGCCGGCAGCTGGCGGGTCTGACCTCGGGCGGCGAGCAGCAGATGATCGCCCTGGGTCGTGCACTCATGGCGCGGCCCCGCCTGCTGCTGCTGGACGAACCCTCCATGGGCCTGGCGCCGCTGCTGGTTGAGGAGATCTTCGCAAGCGTCGCCCGGCTCAACCGCGAGGAGGGCCTGAGCGTGCTGATGGCCGAGCAGAACAGCGCCATCGCCCTCGACTACGCCCACCAGGCTTTCGTGCTGGAAAGCGGGCGGGTGGTGCAGTCCGGCGTGCCCGGCATGGGTCTGACGCACGAGACGGTGCAGGCGGCCTACCTGGGGGTGGGCTAAGCTCCCGGAACGACCAGGGAGCCCACGCCATGAACAAGACCTCCTACAACGCCATCGCCGACAGCTTTCGCCAGGCCCGCGTCAGCCTCAGGGACGACGAGCGTCGCTACCTGGAGGTGCTCCTGGAAAAGCTCGAACCCGGCGCCACCCTGCTCGATCTGGGCTGCGGCACCGGCACGCCGGTCGCCGCCGCCATCCTCGCCCAGGGGCATCGCGTGCTCGGGGTCGATCAGGCGGCCGCCATGCTGGCCCATGCGCGGCGGGAATTTCCCAAGCAGCGCTGGATCGAGGCGCGGCTGGAAACCTATGCCTGCGCCGAACCCTACCAGGGCGCGCTGCTGTGGGATGCGCTGTTCCATCTGGAGCGCCGCTGGCACGCGACGCTCCTGGCGCGGGTGATCGCCGGGCCTCCGCAAGGGGGACGGCTGATGCTGACGGCGGGCGGCTCGGCGGCGGATGCCTTCGTCGATACGATGTTCGACCAGCCGTTCTTCTATGACTCCCATCCGCCTGAGGAACTGCGCGCCCTGCTGCTGGGGCAGGGCGTGCGCATCCTCATCGACGAATTCATGGACCTGCCCGACGGCGGCCGCAACCGTGGACGCTGCGCCTTCGTCGTGGAGAAGCTCTGACGGTCTCCAGGTGGGGTTCTCGCTAAAGGCGCAGGGCGCGGATCACTCCTTCCAGCCCGGCTGGTAGAGGGTGCCGTGGGCCTGGTCCAGGGCGGCGCGGACCTTGGGTGAGTGCTGATAGAGGTCGATCAGCTTGGCCAGGCGCGGATCGTCCCTGTTGTCCGGACGGGCGACGAACTGGATGACGTACTCGGGGTGGTCGAGGCCATCGAAGAGCAGGGCCTGGTTGGGATCTATGGTCTTGGCCAGGCGCAGGTAGTGCGGATAGCCCTGAGCCACGTCGACGTCGTCCAGCGAGCGGGCCAGCTGCACGGCCTCCGGTTCGACGATCTGGATGTCGCGCGGATTGCCGGTGATGTCCGCCAGGGTGGCGTGGTAGCCGACGCCGGGCTTGAGGCTGATGAAGCCGGCCTTCTCCAGCAGCAACAGGCCACGGCCGCCGTTGATGGCATCGTTGGCGATGGCCACCCGTGCGCCCTTGGGGACCTCGGCCAGGGTGCGGTACTTCTTCGAATAGAGCCCGACGTTGTTGATGATCCCCGGCGCCACCGCCACCAGGTCATAGCCGGCGGTGCGCTTGGCGTTTTCCAGGAAGGGGATGTGCTGGTAGTAGTTGGCGTCGATGTCGTGGTTGGCGAGGCTGGTGTTGGGAGCGATCCAGTCGCTGAATTCGACGATCTCCACGTCCACCCCGGCGGCCTTGGCCTCCTGCACCGCGACTTCCAGTGGCGGGGCGAAGGCGGCGGTGGTGCCGATCTTGAGCGGCGCGGCCAAGGCTGCGGTGCTGAAGAGGCCGAGGGCGAAGAGCAGGGGCTTGAGGCGGGTCATGGGGCGTCCTTGAAGGGTCAGTCCTGGCGGAAACGGCTGCCGAAATGGCGGGTGTCGAGGTGGTCGCCACGGCCGAACAGCTTGTGTCTGAAGCTGCCGTCGGCATAGGCGGTCTTGTAGCGACCCCGGCTCTGCAACTCCGGGATCACCAGGTCGATGAAGTCGCCGTAGCACTCGGGGGTGACGGTGCGGGCCAGGTTGAAGCCGTCCAGCCCGGTTTCGTCGATCCAGCCGAGCAGGGCATCGGCCACCTGCCCGGGATCGCCGACCAGGGCGGTGTAGCGGCCACCGAGGGCGTGCTGCTCCAGCAGCTTGCGGCGGGTCCAGCCGGCGTCCTTGGCCACCAGGCGCTTGAGCGCCGATTCGATGGCCTCGGTCCGTTGCGGACGGATGGGTTCGTCGAGGCCATAGGCGGCGAGGTCTATGCCCACCGAGGCCGAATGGTGGGCGACCCCGGCCTCGGGGCTGGCGTAGTGCAAGTATTCGGCGTGCTTGTCGCGGGCTTCGGCAGCGGTGGGGGCGACGATCACCGTGAGGCCCATGAACAGCTTGACGTCATCCGCGCGGCGGCCGGCGGCCACTGCCGCGCCCCGCACTCGCTCGACCTGGGCGCGGGTGGCGGCCTGGTCCTGCCCGGAGATGAACACGCATTCGGCATGGCGCCCGGCAAAGGCCAGGCCGCGGTCCGAGGAGCCGGCCTGGAACAGCACCGGGGTGCGTTGACGCGAGGGCTCGCAGAGGTGATAGCCCTCGACATCGAAGAATTCGCCATGGTGCGCGACCTTGCGCACCCGCTCCGGGCGGGCATAGATCCGCTGGACACGATCCCGGACCACCGCATCATCGGCCCAGCTGCCTTCGAGCAGCTTGTAGAGCACTTCCAGGTATTCGTCGGCCTGGTCGTAGCGGCGGTCGTGGGCAATCTGTTTGTCCAGGCCCATGGCGCGGGCGGCGCTGTCCAGGTAGCCGGTGACGATGTTCCAACCGACGCGGCCTTCGCTCAGGTGATCCAGGGTGGAAAGGCGGCGGGCGAAGGGATAGGGCGGCTCGTAGGTGAGGTTGGCGGTGAGGCCGAAACCCAGGTGCCGGGTACTGGCGGCCATGGCCGAGACCAGCAGGAAGGGGTCGTTGACCGGCAGCTGGATGGATTCGCGCAGGGTCAGGTCGACATTGCCGCCGTAGACGTCGTAGACGCCCAGGATGTCGGCGATGAACAGCCCATCGAACAGGCCGCGCTCCAGCAGCTGGGCCAGCTCGGTCCAGTAGCCGAGGGTGTGGTAGCGGCTGGAGGTGTCACGCGGATGCGTCCAGAGGCCATGGTTGATATGGCCCACGGTGTTCATGTTGAAGGCGTTGAGCAGCACCTGCTTGGCGGGAGCGGTCATGGGGCGGGCGCCCCCATGGGGAGAAGAGTCCGGAGCACAGCCATGGGATCCTCGGGTTCAAGGCGAAAGGAGAGATCCGGTGGTCCGGTGGTTATACGTTAGCTTCCAGATAGACCAGGCTTTAAATAGCCTTTCGGAATAACGTTAGGGCCGTCGCGGCAGGGCGCTCGCCTCTAACCAAATTCCAAATCGGTATTAATCTGACCTTTGCTTATTCCTTATCGTGGCGGCCATTCATTCGCTGCTCGCTGAGGCATCCATGGCCGCTATCCGCTGTTCGTTTCGCGCAGGTCTCCGCCGGGAGCTGCTCGCCCTGGGTCTGCTGGGCCTCGCCTGCGCCGCCCAGGCCGATACCAGCCTGCGTATCGGCTACCAGAAATCCTCCACCCTGCTGGTGCTGCTCAAGGAGCAGGGCACCCTGGAGCGGGATCTGGCAGCCCAGGGCATCACCGTCAGCTGGCACGAGTTCTCCAGCGGCCTGCCGCTGCTGGAATCCCTCAACATCGGCAACGTGGATCTCTCCGCCGACGTCGCCGACACCGTACCGGTGTTTGCCCAGGCGGCGGGCGCCAAGCTCACCTACTTCGCCCGGGAAACGCCATCGCCCCAGGCCCAGGCCATCCTGGTTCCGGAGGGCTCGCCGCTGCAGACCCTCGCCGATCTCAAGGGCAAGCGCATCGCCGTGACCAAGGCCGCCGGTAGCCACTACCTGCTGATCGCCGCCCTGCAAAAGGCAGGGCTGACCTTCGCCGACATCCAGCCGGCCTATCTCACCCCGGCGGACGGTCGCGCCGCCCTGGAGAATGGCAGGGTGGATGCCTGGGTGACCTGGGAGCCCTTCGTCGCCAGCGCCCAGCGCCAGCAGCACGTCCGCATCCTCGCCTCGGGCGAGGGCCTGGCCAGCTACCAGCGCTACTACCTGGCCGCCACGCCCTATGCCCAGGCTCATCCCGAGGTGCTGGGCCTGGTGTTCGCCGAGCTGCAGCGCACGGGGCAGTGGGTGAAGCAACACCCCGCCGAGGCGGCACGGATTCTTGGTCCGCAGTGGGGTCGCCTGGACGAGGCTACCGTCGAGCTGGCCAACCGCCGCCGCACCTACGATGTCCAGCCGGTCAGCCGCGCCGCCCTCGGCGAGCAGCAGCGCATCGCCGATGCCTTCCAGGCGGCCAAGCTGCTACCCACTGCCGTGGACGCCAGCGCCGTGGACCTCTGGACCCCTAGCGCCCCCCTGACCTCCCGCTAGTCGACAAGGAACTCGAGATGCACAAGACCACGCTACGCTGGGCCGCCGGCCTGGCCCTGCTCGGCAGCGCGCTGCTGGCGCAGGCCGCACCGCCCAAGGAAGTCCGCCTGGACTACGCCTACTACGCCCCCACCAGCCTGGTGCTCAAGGAGCAGGGCCTGCTGGAAAAGCGCCTTGGCGAGCAGGGCATCGCCGTGCGCTGGGTGTTTAGCCAGGGCAGCAATCGCTCGCTGGAATACCTCAACAGCGGCAGCACCGATTTCGCCTCCACCGCGGGGCTCGCAGCGCTGCTCAGCCGCGCCAATGGCGCCCCGATCGAAACCCTCTATCTCGCCAGTCGCCCGGAATGGACCGCGCTGGTGGTGCCCAAGGATTCGCCGCTCAAGTCCCTGGCCGATCTCAAGGGCAAGAAGATCGCCGCGACCAAGGGCACCGATCCCTATCTGTTCCTGCTGCGCAGCCTGCGCGAGGCAGGCTTGAAGAAAGGCGACGTGGACATCGTCCATCTCCAGCACCCGGACGGTCGCGCCGCCCTGGAGCGCGGCCAGGTGGATGCCTGGGCCGGGCTCGATCCGCACATGGCCGCCAGCGAATTGCAGGCGGGCTCGCGCCTGCTCTATCGCAATCTCGACTTCAACAGCTATGGCGTGCTGAGCACCACCGAGGCCTTCGCCAAGGCCCAGCCGGAGCTGGTCAAGGCGGTGCTGGGCGCCTATGAGGACGCGCGCCACTGGACCCTGGCCCATCCCCAGGAGACCGCCGAGTTGCTGGCCAAGGCGTCCGGCCTGCCGCTGGAAGTCGCCCAGCGCCAGCTCGCCCGTACCGATTTCAGCCAGCCGCTGCCCGGTCCGCAATTCGTCGCCGCGCTCAAGGGCGCCGCGCCGCTGCTGGCTGAGGAAGGTCTGGTACGCCCTGGCGTGGACGCTGTCGCGGCGGTCGATGCCCTGGTCCAGCCCGCGCTGGCCCAGGCGGTGATCAAGGCCGAACCCGCCGTGGCCAAGGCGACCGCGCCGTGAGTGATGAACTGACCCAGGCCGCGCCGCTGGTCCAGGCCGCCCGACCCGCCCGCGGCGCGGGTGGCCGCTGGCGCGGCGCCGTGCTGCCCCTGGGGCTGGTGGTGACGTTGGAAGCGGTGGTGCGCCTGGGCTGGCTGCCGGCTTACCAGATGCCACCGCCGAGCGAGGTGCTGCGGACCCTGTGGCTGCTGGGGGAAGGGGAGTTGTGGCGGCACCTGGCGGCCAGTCTGGCGCGGGTCGCCAGTGGCTTCGCCCTGGGCGCGGGTCTGGCGCTGCTGATCGGCGCCTGGGTCGGGCTGTCGCGCCGCGCCGAGGCCTATCTCGATCCGCTGTTCCAGGCGCTGCGCGCCATTCCCAGCCTGGCCTGGGTGCCCCTGCTGCTGCTCTGGCTGGGTATCGATGAAACGCCCAAGATCGTGCTGATCGCCCTGGGTGCCTTCTTTCCACTGTACCTGGCGCTGGTCAGCGGCATCCGCGACGTCGATCGCCGCCTGGTGGAAGTGGGGCGCCTCTATCGCCTGTCACGCCCGGCGCTGATCCGCCGCATCCTGCTGCCGGCCGCCTTGCCCAGTCTGTTCACCGGCCTGCGCGGAGCCCTGAGCATGAGCTGGATGTTCCTGGTGGCCGCCGAATTGATCGCCGCCACCGCCGGCCTCGGCTACCTGCTCAGCGACGGTCGGGAGACCTCGCGACCGGACGTGGTCATCGCCGCCATCCTGGTGCTGGCGGTGCTCGGCAAGCTCAGTGACGAATTGCTGCTGCGCCTGGAACGCCGGGCGCTGGCCTGGCGCGATACCTACCAGGGTGGCCAGTGATGAGCGAACCCCTGCTGTCTCTCGAACGCATCGGCAAGACCTTTGCCGGGCGCCGGGTGCTGGAAGGCGTCGACCTGACCCTGGCCGCCGGCGAGGTGGTCAGCCTGCTGGGTGCCAGTGGCTGCGGCAAGAGCACCCTGCTGCGCATCGCCGCCGGGCTGGACGACGCCTTCAGCGGCCACATGACCCTGGCCGCGGCCAGCCAGGGCGGCGGCGTGGTGTTCCAGGAGCCGCGGCTGATGCCCTGGCTGGACGTGGCCGCCAACGTCGGTTTCGCCGACGGCGCGCGCTTCGATCGTGCCTGGACGGCGCAGTTGCTCAGTGACGTCGGGCTGGAGGGGCAGGGCGCCTTGCTGCCCAAGCAACTCTCCGGCGGCATGGCCCAGCGGGTCGCCATCGCCCGCGGACTCTATGGTCGCCCACGGCTGCTGTTGCTCGACGAGCCGTTCAGCGCGGTGGACGCCTTCACCCGCTGGCAGTTGCAGGACCTGGTGCTGCGCCTGGTCGCCCGGTATCACATCGGCGTGCTGCTGGTGACGCACGACCTGGACGAGGCCTTCTACCTGGGCGACCGCGTCCTGGTCCTGGGCGGCGCGCCCTCCCGCGTGCAGCGCCGCTTCGCCGTGGCGGCGCCCCATCCGCGTGAAAGGCGAGCCCCCGCCTTGCTGGCCCAGGCCGCCGAGGCCTATGGGGAATTGCAGCGGCTCAGGGTGTGAGGCAACGAGCACGGAAGGGTCGACGAAGGCGTGCGCAATCGCCCGCGAGCGGGCAGTATCGGATGGCCGCGGCGAGCCCCAGCCGCACCCCGACAGTCGACCCCTCCAAGGAGCTTCCATGAGCCCATCCGCAGCGGTATTGGCCGAACTGGCCCCCCAGGGCGTTCTTCGCACCGCGATCAACTACGGCAATCCGGTGCTGGCACAACGCGGCGCCGATGGCGAGCCGGCCGGCGTCTCGGTGGCCTTGGCCCGGGCGCTGGCCGAGCGCCTGGGCGTGCCGGTGCAGTTCACGACCCATGACGCCGCCGGCAAGGTCTTTGCCGCGCTGCAGGAAGACGCCTGGGACCTGGCTTTTCTCGCCATCGAACCGGTACGCGCGGCGCAGATCGCCTTCAGCGAACCCTATGTCATCATCGAGGGCACCTACCTGCTGCGCGCGGACGATCCGGCCCAGGGCGTGGCCGAGCTGGACCAGGCCGGGCGCCGCATCGCCGTGGGGCAGGGCGCGGCCTATGACCTCTATCTCAGTCGCACCCTGACCCAGGCGGAGCTGGTGCGAGCGCCCACCTCGCCAGCGGCCATCGACTGGTTCGTCGATCAGCGCCTGGACGCCGCCGCCGGGGTGCGCCAACCCCTGGAAGCCTATGCCGCGGCTCATCCGGGCTATCGGGTGCTGGCCGACAGCTTCACCGAGATCCGCCAGGCCATGGCCGTACCCAAGGGGCGCGCCGCCGCAGCGGCCTTCGCGCAGGACTTTCTCGATGAGCAACTGCGCAGCGGCCTGGTAGCCCGCGCGCTGGCGGCCAGCGGGCAGGGCGACGTGCGGATCGGCGCGCCCTCGACGGGCGGCTGAAGGGCCGCCCGGCGCCAGGCGGAATCGATCCGCGGCGCCGTTTCGTCGGCTGGATGACAGCTTGGGGCGCTATTCTTGGCGCCGCGGCAGGGGCCCGATGAAATCATCGACGGCTCCTGCTGCCCAATGCCTGTCCCAGCACCCTTAGCTTCGAGGTCGATCTTGCTCGCCACCCTGTCCGATCCCGCCTTTCTCACCGGTCTCCTGCAGATCGTCATCATCGATATCCTGCTCGGCGGCGACAACGCCGTGGTGATCGCCCTGGCCTGCCGGCGCCTGCCGGATGCGCAACGACGCAAGGCCATTCTCGGCGGTGTCGCCGGCGCCGTGATCCTGCGCATCCTGCTGCTGTTCGTCGCCAGCTATGTGCTGGGCTGGCCGCTGCTCAAGGTGGTCGGAGGCGTGCTGCTGCTGTGGATCGGCATCAAGTTGCTGATGCCCGAAGAGGACGAGGCCAACGTCAAGGCCGGTACCACCCTGGGCCAGGCCATCTGGATCATCATGGTGGCCGACGTGGTGATGAGCCTGGACAACGTCATCGCCGTGGCGGGCGCCGCCCAGGGGCACCTGGGCCTGGCCATCGCCGGGGTGCTCATCAGCATTCCCATCATCATCTTCGGCAGCCAGCTCATCCTGAAGCTCATGGAAAGGTTTCGCTGGCTGGTGGTGGCCGGCGCGGCGCTGCTGGGCTGGATCGCCGGCAAGCTGATCGCCAGCGACGAACTGCTGCAGGGCTGGCTGGGCTTTGCCGATGTGCACTGGGTACCCTATGTGGCAGGGGCGGTCGGCGCGGTCTTCGTGCTGGCGGTGGGTCAGTTGCTGGCGCGGCGCGCCGTCACGGCTTGAGCTTCGCCAGCTGCCCTGGACCCGCTCCATGGCAGCTCCCAAGTGACGGCGCACCTGAGCTGCGCCGTCACTGCATATCGTTAGTCAAATTCCGTCTTTACCAAAAGTTATAACAGCTCATTAGCCTATAACGCTTTCGGATGGCCAGTCGGCACGGAGCGGGATGATGAGCAGGGTAGGGAAGGGCTTGGCGGTGATCGCCGCGGTGGTGGGTGCCCTGGGCTTCGCAGGCGGTGCCGCCGCCGAGGGCAGGATCAGCATCGCCCAGCAATTCGGCATCGGCTATCTGATCCTCGACGTGGTGCGCGATCGGCAGTTGATCGAAAAGCACGGCAAGGCCGCCGGCCTGGACATCCAGGTGGACTGGAACAGCATCTCCGGCGCCACCGCCATGAACGAGGCGCTGCTGGCCGGCTCGCTGGACGTGGTCTCCGCCGGGGTGCCGCCGATGCTGACCGTCTGGGATCGCACCCGCGGACGGCAGAACGTCAAGGCCATCGCCGCCCTGGGCGCCATGCCCAACTACCTGCTGAGCAATCGCGCCGAGGTCAGGTCGATCAAGGATCTGACCGACCAGGACCGCATCGCCGTGCCGGCGGCGGGCGTGGGCTTCCAGTCGCGCACCCTGCAGATCGAAACGGCCAAGGTCTTCGGCGACGCCCAGTTCAGGAAATTCGATGCCATCAGCGTGAGTCTGCCGCACCCCGATGCCAGTGCCGCCCTGATGGCGGGCGGCGCGGAGATCACCACCCACTTCTCCAGCCCGCCATTCCAGTACCAGGCGCTGGAGAATCCCCGGGTCCACCGCATCCTCAGCAGCTACGACGTCCTCGGCGGACCGGGCACCTTCAACGTGCTCTACACCACCGAGAAATTCCACGACGAGAATCCCAAGACCTACCGCGCCTTCTACGACGCCCTGGTGGAAGCCGCGGCCTTCATCCGCGCCAACAAGGCGGCCGCGGCCGAGGCCTATATCCGCGTGGAGAACTCCAAGCTGCCGCTGGCCCTGGTGCAGCGCATCGTCGAAGACCCGGAGATCGACTTCACCGTCGAACCACAGCGCACCTTCGTCTACGCCCAGAAGCTGCATGAGCTGGGCGTGCTGAAACACCAGGCTGCCTCCTGGCAGGACTACTTCTTCCCCGAAGCCCACGAGCGTCCCGGCAGCTGAGCTGGACCACCAAGGAGAAAACTCCAATGACTCTCGCATCCCCCCGTCCGGCCGCCGGCCAGACTTTCGAGATCCGTCCCTTCGGCAACCTGGGTGCCGAGATCCTCGGCATCGATCTGGCCCGGCCGCTCAATGCCGACGACTTCGCCCGCGTCCATCGCGCCCACCTGGACCACCATGTGGTGGTGTTTCGCGACCAGCGCATCACCCCCGAGGAGCAGATCGCCTTCAGTCGGCGCTTCGGCGAGTTGCAGATCCATGTGCTCAAGCAATTCCACCTGGCCGGCCACCCGGAGATCCTCATCGTCTCCAACATCGTCGAAGACGGTCAGCCGATCGGCCTGGGCGACGCCGGCAAGTTCTGGCACTCGGATCTCTCCTACAAGGAGCTGCCGAGCCTGGGTTCCATGCTGCATGCCCAGGAGTTGCCGGAGGAGGGCGGCGATACGATCTTCGCCAACATGCACCTGGCCTACGACACCCTGCCGGAGGCGCTCAAGCGCCAGCTCGACGGTCTGCAGGCCGAGCATTCCTACACCGCCACCTATGCCAAGCCCAAGTTCGAGGGCAACTGGCGGCCGACCCTGACCGCCGCGCAATTGGCCGAGGTCAAGGCGGTGGTGCATCCGGTGGTGCGCACCCATCCGGAGAACGGCCGCAAGGCGCTGTTCGTCAGCGAGGGCTTCACCACCCATATCGTCGGCCTGCCGGAAGACGAGAGTCGCGAGCTGCTGGCCGAGCTGTACGCCCACAGCGTCAAGCCCGAGCACCTCTATCGCCACCAGTGGCAGCCCGATGATCTGGTGTTCTGGGACAATCGCTCGCTGCTGCATCTGGCGGCCGGCTGCCCCAACCATATGAGGCGCAAGCTGTATCGCACCACCATCCAGGGCGATGCGCCTTTCTGAGGGAGGAGACGACCATGAACGCTCCTCTCGCTTCCCGCCCACACCTGACCCTGGCGCAGACCCAGCCGTTGCTGCAGGTGCAGGATCTCGACCTCGAATACCGCACCCGCGAGCGCCGGGTGCGGGCCACCCACCAGGTGTCCTTCGAGGTGCATGGCGCCGACCGTTTCGTCCTGCTCGGCCCGTCCGGCTGCGGCAAGTCCAGTCTGCTCAAGTCGGTGGCGGGCTTTCTGCCGCCGCTGCATGGCGAGATCCGTCTGGAAGGCCAGCCGATCAAGGGCCCGGGACCGGATCGCATCGTGGTGTTCCAGGAATTCGATCAGCTGCCACCGTGGAAGACGGTGCTGGAGAACACCATGTTCCCGCTGCTCGCCAGTCGCCAGGCCAGTCGTGGCGAGGCGCGCGAGCGGGCGCTGCACTACCTGGACAAGGTCGGCCTGGCGCGCTTCGTCGATGCCTATCCGCATCATCTTTCCGGCGGCATGAAGCAGCGGGTGGCCATCGCGCGCGCCCTGGCCATGCAGCCCAAGATCCTGCTGATGGACGAACCCTTCGCCGCCCTGGACGCCCTGACCCGGCGCAAGATGCAGGAAGAATTGCTGGCGCTCTGGGACGAGGTGCGCTTCACCCTGCTGTTCGTCACCCATTCCATCGAAGAGGCGCTGGTGGTGGGTAATCGCATCCTGCTCCTGTCGCCCCATCCGGGCAGGGTCCGCGCGGAACTCAACTGCCACCAGTTCGGCCTCGAGGACTTCGGCGGCGCCGAATTCCAGAGCACCGCACTGCGCATCCACAACCTGCTGTTCCCCGACGACGTCCAGACCCTGCCACCGGAGGTCGCCGACGAGCGCCTGCGCCTGCAGCAGGCCATCGTCCAGGGCCGCATTTCCTACTAGTTTCGAGGTAGACCCATGACTCGACAGCCCCCGGTGCGGGCCGAATACCAACGGGACCTCGCGCCCCTCGACGATTT
This sequence comes from Pseudomonas sp. RIT411, assembly GCF_003057735.2. Lineage (NCBI taxonomy): Bacteria > Pseudomonadati > Pseudomonadota > Gammaproteobacteria > Pseudomonadales > Pseudomonadaceae > Pseudomonas > Pseudomonas sp. RIT411. The sequence continues at coordinate 185,984 of NZ_QBIZ02000007.1, read as the reverse complement.
GCCGCTGGCGGTCGAGCTACCCCTGGCGACGCGCCTGTGGAGCCAGGCCTGGCTGCGCAAGCTGGTGATCCTGGCGATCCTGATGCTGGCCTGGGAAGTGGCCGCCCGCTGGCAGGGCAACGACCTGCTGCTGCCCAGCTTCCTGCAGACCGCCGCGGCCTTCTGGGATGGCCTGGCGACCGGCGAGTTGCCGGCCAAGGTCGCCATCTCCCTCGGCACCCTGCTCAAGGGCTATCTGCTGGGCGTGGTCCTGGCCCTGGCGCTGAGCGCCCTGGCCGTCTCCACCCAGTTCGGTCGCGACCTGCTCGGCACCCTGACCTCGATGTTCAATCCGCTGCCGGCCATCGCCCTGCTGCCCCTGGCGTTGCTCTGGTTCGGCCTCGGCGAGAACAGCCTGGTGTTCGTGCTGGTGCATTCGGTGCTCTGGCCCATGGCGCTCAACACCTATTCGGGTTTTCTCGGCGTCTCCGACACCCTGCGCATGGCAGGGCGCAACTATGGCCTCAAGGGCCTGAGGTACGTCGGGCTGATCCTCATCCCGGCGGCGCTGCCGGCCATCGTCTCGGGCCTGAAGATCGGCTGGGCCTTCGCCTGGCGCACCCTGATCGCCGCCGAGCTGGTGTTCGGCGCCTCCAGCGGCAAGGGCGGCCTGGGCTGGTACATCTTCCAGAATCGCAACGAGCTCTACACCGACCGCGTCTTCGCCGGCCTGGCCGCGGTGATCATCATCGGCCTGCTGGTGGAGGGCCTGGTCTTCGCCACTCTGGAACGGCTGACGGTGAAGAAGTGGGGCATGCAGCGGTAGGGTCTGGCGCCTTTTTGTTGGGCTTCGCTGCGTTCAACCCGACCTACGGAATAGCACCTAGGTTGGGTGGAGAAGGCTCCACCGTCGAGGCCCAACAGGCCACCGACTTTGCCCCGGGAGCAGCAGCATTCAACCCTCACTCGGACCACCCCCTCTCCCCCTGGGAGAGGGCTGGGGTGAGGGCACCCTTCGCACCCGATCCCCAGTGGAAAAGGCTGCGCCGTTTTCCACGCTACGGTGCGGTCGCGGCCACATAAGGAAGCTCTGCGCTATCCACCTTAAATGCATGTAGTAAATAAAACTTGAATTAGGATATGCGCATAAGGAATTTCCTTCTTATGCCTTGCCTGCCTAAGGTGGACCCCAGCCAACGCCTTCCAAGAAGGCATCCCCTTACCTCGGCACGGGATTCACCACCATGAGCGTTCAATTCCTCGGCATGATCGGCCATCGCCTCACCTCCGAGATCATCGCCCCCTCCGGTCCCATCTTCGACAAAGGCTACGTCACCCGCTTCGCCCAGGCCCACGAGCAGGCTGGTTTCGACCGTATCCTGGTCGGCTACTGGTCCGATCAACCCGACGGCTTCCTCGTCACCGCCCTGGCGGGGCAGGCGACGCAGAAGCTCAAGTTCCTGCTGGCCCACCGGCCCGGCTTCGTCGCCCCGACGCTGGCAGCGCGCAAGCTGGCAACCCTCGACCATCTGCTCGACGGCCGCCTGGCGGTGCATATCATCAGCGGTGGCAGCGACGGGGAGCAGCGCAAGGACGGTGACTGGCTCGACCACGACCAGCGCTATGCCCGAACCGAGGAATTCCTCGACGTGGTGCGCCAGGAGTGGACCAGCACCCAGCCCTTCGACCACGAGGGCGAGCACTACCGGGTGGCGAAGGGCTTCTCCGCCATCAAGCCGCTGCAGCAGCCGAGCCTGCCGGTCTATTTCGGCGGCTCCTCGCCCGCCGCCCTGCGGGTGGCCGGCAAGCACGCCGATGTCTTCGCGCTGTGGGGCGAATCCCTGGCCCAGACCCGCGAGACCATCGCCGCGGTCCGCGCCGAAGCTGCACGCCACGGCCGTACCCCCAGGTTCAACGTCTCCTTCCGGGTGATCCTCGGCGACACCGAGGAGGCCGCCTGGGCCAAGGCCGAGGCCATCCGCCAACAGGCCAAGGCGCGCCTGGCCGCAGAAGGCGCCGTACATCCGGCCAAGCCGGAGGCGGTCGGGGCCCAGCGCCTGCGCGATACCGTGGCCTTGGGCGACCGGGTAGATCGCCGGCTCTGGACTGGCATCGCCGCCCTGGTCGGCGGTGGGCACAACTCCACCGCCCTGGTGGGCACCGCCGAGCAGGTGGCCGATGCCCTGCTGGACTACTACGACCTGGGCGTCGACAGCTTCCTGATCCGCGGCTTCGATCCGCTCAACGACGCCGTCGAATACGGTCGCGAGCTGATTCCCCTGACCCGGGAGAAGGTCGCCGCGCGCCTGGCCGGCGCTCGTCGCACCGGCTGACACTTTCTGACCAACCCACCGCGCGACCGTACCCACGGAGCGCTCCCGATACCCTCGAGGAGACGCCTTCGTGATCAAGGGATTGCTATTCGCCGCCGGCCTGCTGGCCGGCACCTCCGCCGGCCTGGCCCAGGCGGTCACCCTCACCATCGGTGACCAGTTCTACTACAGCAGCACCCTGCTGGAGCAGGCCGGCGAACTCAAGGATCTGCCGTACCAGATCGAGTGGAAGAGATTCAACGCCGGCGGGCCGGTGGTGGAGGCGCTCAACGTTGGCTCCATCGACTTGGGCATCGTCGGCGACACCCCGGTGATTGCCCTGGCGGCCCGCGGTGGCCCGGTCAAGGTAGTGGCGGTGACCCGCAACCGCCCGGACGGCACCGCCATCGTGGTCGGCAAGGATTCGCCGATCAAGACGGTGGCGGACCTGGCTGGCAAGCGCGTGGCCATCTGGAAGGGCTCCTGGAGCCAGCAACTGGTCTATTCGGCGCTGGAGCAGGCCGGCCTGCCCAGCGATGCGCCGCACTACAGCTACCTGATGCCCACCGAGGCGGTCGCCGCCGTAAGCCAGGGCACCCTGGATGCCACCGCGACCTGGGAGCCCTATGTCAGCATGGTGGAACGCCAGGGCGGACGGGTGCTGGTCACCGCCAAGGACCTGATGCCGGCGCCGGTCTATGTGGTGGCTAACACCGGCCACCTGGACGAGAACCGCGCCGCCATCGGCGATTTCGTCGCCCGTTTGCAGCGGGCGCGCAGTTGGGCGCGGGACCACGTCGACGTCTATGCCCAGGCCTGGGCCAGGCGCAACAACTCCGATCCGGCCATCGCCGAGAGCTGGTTCCGCCGCGACGCCACCTGGGTCGAGCCAATCAGCGCCCAGACCCTCGCCGACGGCCAGCAGACCGCCGATTTCCTGGTCAAGGCCGGAGTGTTGCAACAGCCCTACGACGTCAAGTCGCTCTATGACCAGAGCTTCAACCGCTATCTGCAGACGCCCCGGGAGGCCAGCCGATGAGCCGTCAACTGCACCTCGCCGGCTTCCTGCTGGCCGGCCCGGTCGTCCATAGCCATGCCGTCTGGCGCCATCCCGAGACCCAGGGCGACTTCCTCGACCCGGACTACTACGTGCGTGCGGTCAAGGCGCTGGAGGAAGGGCTGTTCGACTTCCTGTTCTTCGCCGACCGCCTGGCGGTGGGCGACCAGCTCGGCGGCTCGCGGGAGACCGCGCTGCGCCTGGGCGCCCAGGACGCCACCCGGCTCGACCCCTTGCCGCTGCTCTCCTACCTGGTGGCCCATACCCGTCGTCTTGGCCTGGGCTGCACCCGCTCCACCACCTACTACGAGCCGGCTCATGTGGCGCGGGCCTTCGCCACTCTGGATCACCTGTCCCGCGGGCGCGCGGCCTGGAACATCGTCACCTCGATGAACGACAGCGAGGGCCGGCTGTTCGGCAAGGAGCGTCACCTGGAGCACGATCTGCGCTACGACCGCGCCGACGAATTCGTCGAGGTGGCCGTCAAGCTGTGGCGCAGTTGGGGACCCGAGGCGCTGCGCCTGGATCGGGCCGCCGGCGTGCTGGCCGACCCCGCGCAGGTGCGCGCCCTCGATCACCAGGGCGACTGGTTCCGCGTGGAAGGGCCGCTCAATATCCCGCGCAGTCCCCAGGGGCGCCCGGTGCTGATCCAGGCCGGTTCCAGCGGCCGCGGCCGACGCTTCGGCGCGCGCTGGGCCGAGGCCATCTTCACCATCCAGCCCAATCTCGCCGCCATGCGTGCCTTTCGCGACGACGTCCGCCGCCAGGTGCTGGAGCAGGGGCGCTCGCCGGATGGCTGCAAGATCCTTACCTCGGTGATGCCCTTCATCGGCGGCAGCGAAGCCGAGGCCCGCGCCAAGCAGGAAAGACACAACGCCCTGGCGCAACCGGAAGTGGGGCTGATCACCCTCTGCTCCCAGCTCAACATCGACCTGTCGCGCTTCACCCTGGATACCGCCCTGGGCGAGGTGGTCGAGGTCGCCGACCTGCCGCCGCCCGCTGCCGAGAAGCTGCTGGCGCTGGGGTCGCGCACCACCCTGGCCGAATTGGGTCGCAGCTACGCCGCCAGCGTCCGCGTACCGCAACTGGTGGGTACCGGTGCCCAGATCGCCGACCAGCTGGCCGAGCTGTTCGAAGCCGGTGGCTGCGACGGCTTCGTGATTTCCCCCGGCTACCTGCCGGGTTCCTTCGTCGAATTCAGCGAAAGCGTGGTGCCGCACCTGCAGCGTCGCGGGCTGTTCCGGCGCCAGTACCAGGGCTCGACCCTGAGAGATCACCTGGGCCTCGGCCCACTGGAGGACTAGATGAGCACATCCAAGGATGCCGAGGGCTGGCTGACGCTGGCCCGCGAGATCGGCGCGGAGTTCGCCGCCCGGGTGGTGGCCGACGAGCGCGACCGCATTCGTCCCGATGCCCAGCTGCAACGACTCAAGGACAGCGGCCTGACCAACCTGGTCATACCTGTGCGGCTCGGAGGTGCCGGCCAGCTCTGGTCGCTGGCCATGCGCGTGCTGCGCGAGATCGCCGCCGGCGACGGCTCGGTGGGCCTGCTCTTTGGCTATCACCTGCTCAATACCGTGAACCTGCGCCGCGAGCCCCAGCCGCGGCGTGACCGTCTGCTGGCGGAAATCGCCGAAGGCCGACTGTGGCTGGCCGGGGTGGTCAATCCACGGGATGACGACATCCTCGCCACGCCGAGTGCTGATGGCGGCTATCGTCTGACCGGGCGCAAGGGCTTCTGCAGCGGCGCCGCCTTCGCCGATCGGCTCACCATCAGCGCCCGCGATCGAGAGAGCGGGGCGCGCCTGATGGTCACCCTGCCGGCGGACCGGCCGGGACTGGCCTATGCCGACGACTGGGACCACTTCGGCGTGGCCCGCAGCGACAGCGGCAGCTTCACCCTCGATGACGTCTGGGCCAGTGCCGAGGAGGTCCAGGTCTGCGACCTGGAAGACGCGGGCGACTTCGCCGCGGTGATCCGCACCCCGGTCAACCAGTCGGCCTTCACCCAGTACTACCTGGGCGCCGCCCAGGGCGCCCTGCGCGAGGCGCGGCGCTATCTGCACACCGAGGCGCGGCCCTGGGTGCATTCCCTCGCCGCCAGCGCCAGCGAGGACCAACTGGTGGTGAGCCAGGTGGGCGAACTCTGGATCGCCCAGCAGGGCGCCGTGGCCCTGGCCGATGTGGCCGCGCGGCAGGTGGACGCCTTGCTGGCCGCCGATGACGCCTTCACCGCCGAGCTGCGCGGCGAGACGGCAATCGCCGTGGCCAGCGCCAAGGTACTGGCCGCCCGTACCGCCCTCGATGTCACCACCCGGGTATTCGATGCCCTTGGCGCCCGCGCCACCCACAACCGCCTGGGCCTGGATCGCTTCTGGCGCGACGTGCGCACCCACAGCCTGCACGACCCCCTGGCCTACAAGGTGCTGGAGGTCGGGCGCTATGCGGTCAACGGCCAATATCCCGACATCCGCGCCTACACCTGAGGAATTTCCATGCTGCGCAAGACCCTCTTCGGCCTCACCCTCGGCCTGCTGGCCGCTACCCAGGCCCTGGCCACCACCCTGGTGGTGGGCGACCAGAGCTACAACACCCGCACCGTGATGGAAGCCGCCGGCGTCCTGAGCAACCTGCCGTATCAACTGGAATGGAAGCAATTCACCGCCGGCTCGCCGGTGGCCGAGGCGCTCAATGTCGGCAGCCTCGACCTGGGCCTGCTGGGCGATGCGCCGCCGCTGTTCCTCGGTGCCCTGGGCGCACCGATCAGGGTAGTGGGCATCAGCCGCCAGAGCCTGGAGGGGGTGGCAGTGCTGGTGCGCGGCGACTCCAGCATCCATAGCCTGGCGGATCTGCAGGGCAAGACGGTGGCCATCTGGAAGGGCTCTTGGAGCCAGCAGCTGGCGTTGGCCGCGCTGAACCGCGCCGGGGTGCCGCGCGAGCAGGTGAACTTCCGCTATCTCAACGCCCTGGACGCCTCCCATGCCCTGGAAGGCGGCTCGGTGGACGCCATCGCCACCTGGGAACCCTATGTCACCCAGGCCCAGCGCCACGGCGCCCGGGTGCTCACCACCGCCGAGGGCCTGATCCCCGCGCAGAGTTTCGTAGTGGCCAGTCAGGGTGCGCTGAACGATGTCGCCCGGCACCAGGCCATCGCCGATTTTCTCCGGCGGCTGCAGCAGGCCCGGACCTGGGCCAATGCCGATCCCGAACACACGGCGCGCTACGCCAGCGCCTGGGCCGAGCGTACCCGTGCCGACGCCGCCATCGCCCAGGCCTGGTTCGCCCGGGCGCGCACCGCTATCGGACCGGTGACTCCTGCGGCCATCGCCCAGGCCCAGCGCACCGTCGACTTCTTTGCCGGCGAAGGGCTGGTCAAGGGCTATGAGGCCAGTCGCCTGTTTTACGACGGCTTCCAGGCAGCCCTGGAACCCCCGGCGCAGACCGCGCAACGCTGAGTACGACACCCACGGAGGCGGCCTTGCGTTATGCTTGAGGCGCATGTCCAGCAGCGGGAAGTCAGACGCCTCCTCATGAAGACCGACGATATCGAAGCCTTTGTCGCGGTGATCCGCAGCGGCTCCCTCAATGCCGCTGCCCTGTCCCTGGGGCTCACCCAGCCGGCCATCACCCGCCGCCTGCAGAGTCTCGAACAGGACCTCGGCGTCGACTTGCTCGACCGCCACACCAAGCCGCTCAAGCCGACCCGCCTGGGGCAGGAGGTCTATGGGCATTGCCGTGCCATCCTGCGCGAGATGGACGCCCTGCGCGAGCGGGTGGCGGGCGATGCGCCGCCCTCCGGGCTGCTGCGCCTGGGCGTACCCCAGACCTTGGGCGATGCGCTGTTGCTGGAGGCCGTGAAAGACATCCGCACCCGCTACCCGGAGCTGCGCACCCAGGTGGCGACGGGTTGGGGCAGCGTGCTGGTCAACCGTATCGAGCAGGGTGAGCTGGACGGCGCCCTGGTGCTGTTTCCGGCCAACAAGGTGTTTCCCGATGGCGTCGAGGCCCGGCCACTGGGCGCCATGCCCTTGCAGGTAGTCGGTGCCCGTGACCAGGTACCGGGCAGGGCGCAGCGGCTGGCCGACATCCAGGGCCAGGGCTGGGTGCTCAATCCCGACGGCTGCGGTTTTCGCGCCAGTCTGCAACGCACCCTGGCCGAGCAGGGCCAGGCGCTGCGCATCAACCTGGAGACCTACGGCACCGAACTCCAGCTCGGTCTGGTCGCCGACGGCCAGGGCCTCGGCCTGGTCCCAGCGCCGCTACTGGCCCGCAGCGCCCACCGCGACCGCCTGGCCGCGATCCCGCTGAAGGACTTCAAGCCGGAGATCCAGCTGTGGCTGATCCATCCGCCCTTTCTCGGGGCGTTGCAGGAAGTGGTCGAGGGGTTTGGGCGAGGAGCGCAAGGCTTACTAGAGGGCTGAGGCCACTCACTCGATAGCTGAGCCTATGCAGCGAGAGAATATTTGTTCCAGTGCACGGTAGTCGCAGTGGACGGCGTCGATATTGGCAGCTATCCATTCATCGCGCGTTACCAGTGACCAATCGATCTCGTAGCCCACATTGATGATGAGATGCTCGAACAGCAGGCGCTGGGCACGGCCGTTGCCATCGCGGAAAGGGTGCACCATGTTCAGATCGCCGTAGAGCTCGGCGCTCAGCCCGATCAGGACGTCACGAGATTGCCCTTCGAACCAGTTTTCGGCCTGCAGTTTGGAAAACAGCTTGTTGGCCTCGGGTACCAGCCGGCGCACTGTACAGAAGCGGGTGCTGTCCTTGGCAATGTCGAGGGTGCGCAGTTCGCCAGCCCAGGGGTAAATGTCCTGGAACAGCAGTCGATGCAACTGGCACAGATAGTCAAGGTTGTAGGGCGGTAACTCGAACGTCAACTTGCTGGCCGCGAGGCGAGAAAGGTCGCGCTCGGCTGCAGCCAGGAGTTCATCATCTCGGATGTCGAGCAGGTTGCGTAAGGTCGTGGTACCGGGATAGCAGTACGGATCCTGGCTGGCTCCGTACTTATCGATCATTGCGCCTGGCTCAGACGTCGGTAGTGCGCAAGTAGGGCGTGCTTATCTTTCCCCACGGTTTCCGAGACGTCAGATTTCAGGTCGAAGCCTTCCAGTTTCAAGCTGGCTGCATAGTTGGCCTGCCGCATGCGTACGAAGTAGCGGCGTTTCCTATCCAGATCGGGCTGGGGCATGAGGATACCTCTCACAGGTCACTTACAAGTTTAGCTGAAAGCCTGTGCGTTATCAGCCAGAGCGTCCTGGTGGAGTCCCGCCGTTCGAGCCCAGATGGCGCGAACGCTTATGCTAGAAGTGAGGGGTTGCCCCGGTCGGCGCGACCGGGGCGCGTGACCTCAAGCCGCCGGCTTGGCCAGGAACTCCCGCAGCACGTAGTGCAGGATGCCGCCGGCCTTGAAGTAGCTCACCTCGTTGAGCGTGTCGATGCGGCAGAGCACTTCCACGCTTTCGCGGCTGCCGTCCTCGCGGGTGACCTCCAGGGTCAGCGGCATGCGCGGACGCAACTCGACGCCGTCGATGCCCAGCACGGCGATCTTCTCCTTGCCGGTCAGCCCCAGGGACTTGCGATCCACGCCGTCCTTGAACTGCAGCGGCAGCACGCCCATCCCCACCAGGTTGGATCTGTGGATACGCTCGAAGCTCTCGGCGACCACGGCTTTCACGCCCAGCAGGTTGGTGCCCTTGGCCGCCCAGTCACGGGAGGAGCCGGTGCCGTATTCCTTGCCGGCGATGATCACCAGCGGGGTGTTTTCCAGCTCGTACTTCATGGCCGCGTCGTAGATCGACAGCTTTTCACCGGAGGGGACATGGAAGGTATTGCCGCCTTCCTCGCCACCGAGCATCTCGTTCTTGATGCGGATATTGGCGAAGGTGCCTCTCATCATGACTTCGTGATTGCCGCGGCGGGAGCCATAGGAGTTGAAGTCGGCGTAGTCCACGCCATGCTCGGCCAGGTAGCGGCCGGCGGGGCTGTCCTTCTTGATGTTGCCGGCCGGGGAGATGTGGTCGGTCGTGACCGAATCGCCCAGCAGCGCCAGGATGCGGGCGTCGTGGATGTCGGCGATGCGCGGCGGATCGCCGGCGATGCCCTCGAAGAACGGCGGATTCTGGATGTAGGTTGAATCGGCGTCCCAGACGTAGGTCTCGGCGTCCGGCACCTGGATGGCCTGCCACTTTTCATCGCCGTCGAACACAGCGCCGTATTGCTTGTGGAACATGGCGGTGTCGAGCTTCTGCACGGCGTCGGCCACTTCCTGCTGGGTGGGCCAGACGTCCTTCAGATAGACCGGCTGACCATCGTTGCCGGTGCCCAGCGGATCCTGGGTGAGATCCACCTTCACGCTACCGGCCAAGGCGTAGGCCACCACCAGCGGCGGCGACGCCAGCCAGTTGGTCCGGACCAGGGGATGCACCCGCCCTTCGAAGTTGCGGTTGCCGGACAGCACCGAGGCTACGGTGAGGTCGGCGTCCTGGATGGCTTTCTCGATCGGATCGAGCAGCGGACCGGAGTTGCCGATGCAGGTGGTGCAGCCGTAGCCGACCAGGTCGAAGCCGAGGTCGTTGAGATAGGGCGTGAGGCCGGCGGCGTTGTAGTAGTCGGTCACCACCTTGGAGCCGGGGGCAAGGGACGACTTGACCCAGGGCTTGCGCATCAGGCCCTTCTCCGCGGCCTTCTTCGCCAGCAGACCGGCAGCCATCATGACACTGGGGTTGGAAGTGTTGGTGCAGGAGGTGATGGCGGCAATGACCACGGCGCCGTCTTCCAGCTGGAAGGTCTCGCCGTTCACCTGGACCTCGACGCTGCTGCCGACCTTGGCAGCCTCGGCCTTTTTCGGCGCCAGCGCGGTGAAGTCGCCAAAGGTCTTGGCCACCTCGCCGAGCAGCACGCGGTCCTGGGGCCGCTTGGGACCGGCCAGGCTGGACTGGACCTCGCCCATGTCCAGTTCCAGCACATCGGTGAACACCGGCTCGTCGCCGGGATTGCGCCACAGGCCCTGGGCCTGGGTGTAGGCCTCCACCAGCTGCACGGTTTCCTCGGGGCGACCGGACAGGCGCAGATAGTCCAGAGTGATCTGGTCGACTGGGAAGAAGCCGCAGGTGGCGCCGTATTCCGGGGCCATGTTGCCGATGGTGGCGCGGTCGGCCAGGGGCAGGGTGGCCAGGCCGTCGCCGAAAAATTCGACGAACTTGCCCACTACGCCCTTCTTGCGCAGCATCTGGGTCACCGTCAGCACCAGGTCGGTGGCGGTGATGCCTTCGCGCAGCTTGCCGGTCAGCTTGAAGCCCACCACCTCGGGGATCAGCATGGACACCGGCTGGCCGAGCATGGCCGCCTCGGCCTCGATGCCGCCCACGCCCCAGCCCAGCACGCCCAGGCCATTGATCATGGTGGTGTGGGAGTCGGTACCTACCAGGGTGTCGGGGAAGGCATAGGTGCGGCCGTCTTCGTCCTTAGTCCAGACGCTGCGGCCCAGGTATTCCAGGTTGACCTGATGGCAGATGCCGGTGCCCGGTGGCACCACGCGGAAGTTGTCGAAGGCGTTCTGGCCCCAGCGCAGGAAGGCGTAGCGCTCGCCATTGCGCTCCATCTCGATCTCGACGTTCTCATGATAGGCGTTCTCGCTGGCGTAGCGGTCCACCATCACCGAGTGGTCGATCACCAGGTCGACGGGGGAGAGCGGATTAATCCGCTGCGGATCGCCGCCGGCCTTGGCCACGGCTTCGCGCATGGCAGCCAGGTCGACCACCGCCGGTACCCCGGTGAAGTCCTGCATCAGTACGCGGGCGGGACGGTACTGGATCTCGCGGTCGGCGGAGCGGGTCTTGGTCCAGTCGGCCAGGGCCTGGAGATCTTCGCCGGTGACGGTCTGGTTGTCTTCCCAGCGCAGCAGGTTCTCCAGCAGCACCTTGAGCGACTTGGGCAACTGGTCGAGATTGCCCAGGGTCTTGGCCGCATCGGGCAGGCTGTAGTAGTGATAGGTGCGCTCGCCGACCTGCAGGGTCTTGAGGCTGTTGAGGCTGTCCAAGGCTGGCATCAGGGGTCTCCTAATCGACGTTTCGACGGTTGCCCGCTGGCCGTTCGGGCCTCGAAAGGTGAAAGAGAGCCGAACCAGCGCTGGGCGGACTGATTTTTCTAGGTGTAGTACTGGACCGATAGGCGCCGCCGGCGTTCCCCAGTGGGCGCGCTGGGGTATAGTGCGCGCCCTGCGTGACCCCTTGAGGAAGCCCTGTCGTGAATACCCTGTTGCTGCTGTGCCGTACCGGATTCGAAGGCGAGGTCTGCGCCGAGCTCGGCGAACGGGCGGCGCTGCTCGGCGTGGCCGGCTACGCCAAGGGCAAGCCGGGTGCGGCCTATGCCGAATTCGTCTGCGGCGACGCGGCGGACGCGGCGCGGCTGATGCAGCAGCTCAGCTTCGCCGAGCTGATCTTTCCCCGCCAGTGGTCGCGCGGCGCCTTTCTCAGCCTGCCCGAGCAGGATCGCATCGGTCCGCTGCTCGAGCTGCTGGCGGACTATCCCGTCTGTGGCAGCCTGGCCCTGGAGATGCCCGACACCAACGACGGCAAGGCGCTCTCCACCTTCTGCAAGAAGTTCGAACGCCCCCTGACCCTGGCGCTGCGCAAGGCCGGCCGCCTGGTGGACGATGCCCGGGCGCCACGCCTGCAGCTGACCTTTCTCAGCGGGCGCGAGGTCTTCGTCGGCCTGGTCGAGCCGGACAACGCCGCGCTCTGGCCCATGGGCATCCCGCGGCTGAGATTCCCGCGCGAGGCCCCCAGTCGCTCGACCCTCAAGCTGGAAGAGGCCTGGCACCACTTCATCCCTCGTGCCGACTGGGAGACGCGGCTGTCGTCCGAGATGCGCGCCGTGGATCTGGGCGCCGCCCCGGGTGGCTGGACCTGGCAGCTGGTGGCCCGCGAGATGCTGGTGACGGCGGTGGACAACGGCCCCATGAACGAGGCGCTGATGGACAGCGGCCTCGTCGAGCACCTGCAGGTCGACGGCTACGCCTTCGTGCCCAAGCACCCGGTCGACTGGATGGTCTGCGATATCGTCGAGAAGCCCGCCCGCACCGCGGCCCTGATCGAACGCTGGATCGGCGAGGGTCATTGCCGCGAGGCGGTGGTCAATCTCAAGCTGCCGATGAAGCAGCGCTATCGCGAAGTGGCCGGTATCCTCGAGCGGCTGCACGCGCATTTCGCCGCTCGCGGCCAGCGCGTCACCATCGGCTGCAAGCAGCTCTACCACGATCGCGAGGAAGTGACCTGTCATCTGCGCCGGCTGGATCGGAAACCCTAGGCCGCCGTCAGGCTCTGAATGCAGATCGCTGTAACCGTTCTATCCCTGGAGACCCCATGACCCTCGAAGCCGATGCCACCCTCGACGCCAGCGGGCTGAACTGCCCGGAGCCGGTGATGATGCTGCACAACAAGGTGCGCGACATCGCCCCCGGCGCCCTGCTCAAGGTCATCGCCACCGACCCCTCCACCCAGCGCGACATCCCCAAGTTCTGCATCTTCCTCGGCCATGAACTGGTGGAAAAGAGCGAAGGGGAAGGGCGTTATCTGTACTGGATTCGCAAGAAGGTGGAGTGAGGCCAGGCACCGCTCCGCAGCCTGTCGAGCACCTGTAGGACCGGCCGCATCGGCGGACCGCCATGGCCGCGATAAAGCGGGCTCATCTCGTCACTTCGAGCCAAGGCCTAACCTCCTATCGCGGCCATGGGCCGCTCCTACACAGGAAGTGAGCCGTAGGTTGGGTTGAGACGGCTCCCTCGTCGAAGCCCAACAGGCCGGTGCCAAGCGAGTCGTAGCGTGGAAAACCGCGCAGCGTTTTCCACTGTGGGCGGCTGCGGTCAGGCAACACCCAGGCCCCTGACCACCCCCACCAGATGCTCGCCCAGCCGGCGATGCTGGTCCGCCTCGAAATGCACGCCGTCCACCGGACTCACCTGGATGATCTCGCCCGCGTCGACGAAAGCCGCGCCCTGGGCTTCGGCCACCTGGCGATAACGTGCGGCCAACTCGCGGGACTTGGCCGCACCACCAACGAAGATCTCGCCGAGAAAGCCCACTTCCTCGATGGGCACCGGCGCCATGACGATGAGCCTGGGCGTGGCACCGTCCGGTCCGGCGTTGCAGCGCCTGATTTCTTCCAGCAGCATCTGCAAGGCACTGGCAATATCCGCCGGCCCTACCGACAGCCGCGCCTTGAGGTCGTTGGTGCCCAGCATCAGCAGCAGGACATCCACCGGTAGCTGACTTTCCAGGCAGGGCCTGAGATAGCGGAGGCCATTCTTGTGATGGCCGTCGATGGGGTCGTCGTGCACCGTGGTGCGGGCGGGCAGGCCTTCCTCGATCACCCGCCAGTCGGCGCCCAGGCCGCGGGCCAGGACGCCGGGCCAGCGTTCGTCCCAACCGAAGCGTTCGAGCACGCCGGACTGGGTCAGGGGGCGGGTGCCGTGGGTGTTGGAGTCGCCATAGCAGAGCAGGGTACGCAAGGGCATGGGAAAGCCTCGTCGGGACAGGTCATCCCCACCCTAGAAGCTATTCCCGCCGATCGCGAGGGCCGGCGGTCGTGCCAGCGCGGCCGGGTCAGCCCTCGCTGGGCGCCTGGCCGCCCCGCGTCGCCTGATCCAGCGGCGAGCCGCCCACCTCGTAACGCACGTTCATGCGCGGCGAGGCCAGCTCGATGCCGGCATCGTCCAGGTAGCGTTTGAGCCTGAGGTTGAACGCCCGCGACACCTCCCACTGCTTGATCGGCGCAGTCTTGAAGCGGAATCTGAGGATCGCCATGCCGGAATCGAAGCTTTCCACCCCCTGCAGCTCCAGCGGCGACCAGATGTCCCGGCCCATCAGCGGATCCTGGCGCAGCGAGCGGCCGACCTCCTGGACCATCTCGATGGCCTTGTCCACCGACAGCGCCTGGGGAATCGGCAGACGGAAGATGGCGTAGCCGAATTGCCGCGAGTAGTTCTGGATGCTCTTGATCTCGCTGAAGGGGATGGTGTGGACGATGCCGTCGATGTCCCTCAGCCGCACGGTGCGGATGGTTAGGCCCTCGACGGTACCCAGGTGGTTGCCGACGTCGACGTAGTCGCCGATGGCCAGGGAGTCCTCGATGATGATGAACAGCCCGGTGATGAGGTCGGCTACCAGGCTCTGGGCGCCGAAGCCCACCGCCAGGCCGATGACGCCGGCACCGGCCAGCAACGGGGTGACGTTCACGCCCATGTTGGCCAGGGCGACGATCAGGGCGATGACGAAGATGGTCAGGAACAGCACGTTGCGGATCAGCGGCAACATGGTCTGGGCGCGGGCGTTGTTCGGGCTGACGCGGTGCAGGTTGAGGCCGCGGTGGATGGCGGTGTCGGCCAGGATCCACACCAGCCACGCCAGCAGCAGGGTGCCACCCAGGCCGAAGAACTTGCTGGCGACCGCATGGCCGTCACCCTGGCTGAATCTGAGCAGCGAGAGATTCCAGGCGCGCAGGGCCAGCTCGATGCCCACCAGCCAGATGACGATGCCCAGCACCAGCACGAAGAAGGCGCGCAGCCGTTCGGCATAGGCCTCCTGTATTCGGCCGTGATGGCGCCGGTGCAGCAGTCGCGCCCGCACCAGGGCGTTGAGCCCGAGGGCGGCGCCCATGGTCACGGCGAACAGCAGCGCCCGGCGCAGGGCGTCGCTGGTATCGCCGGCGGAGACGAAGGTGGCCACCACCGAGACCGCCACCAGGATCAGCAGCGGCAGGTGCCAGAGCCGGGCGATCAGGTGGCGCACGCCCTGCAGACCGTGCAGCGCCTGGCGCTTGGCCAGCGGCTGGTTGCGGATCAGGTGGGCGATGGGCCGGCGGAATCTCAGGGCGAACTGGGCGGTGAGCAGCGCCGCGCAGATGTTGGCGCCGATGGCGATGACCGCGGCCAGGTGTGGCCCCAGGGTCTCGGCCAGGTGCGGATCGCTGGCGGCGCCGCCCAGGGCGGCCAGGCTGCCGATGATCCACAGCGGGCGGAAGGCGCGTCGGCGCAGGATCAGCAGGGCGCGACTGCGATGGGCGCCGCTGGGCAGCGAGCAGATCACCACCACGGTAGCGGCGAACAGCGGGCCGGTGACGGCGGCATAGGCCAGGGCGACGGCCACAGTCTTGCCCAGCGAATCCGGCAGCCACAGCGACACCACCAGGGTCAGGATGAAGGCCAGCAGCCAGGGCGCCAGCTTGCGCAGGGCGAAACGGACCAGGTCCAGGGTGCGCGGCCTGAGCGGCAACTCCTCGGAAAGTCCGAATCTCACCCGCAGGCGATGGCTGATGGTCTTCAGGCCCAGGGCGCAACCGGCCCAGAAGGCCAGGGTGACGACAAAGCCGGAGAGCAGATTGAGGCGCTGTTCGGGCGCCGGCGCCAAGGCGGCCAGCTCGGCGCCGGCTTGGTCCAGCTGGTACTGCCAGCGTTCGCGCAGGTTGTCGCGCTGCAGCTGCTGCTCGACCACCGTCAGGGTGTCGGTGATCAGCCCGATCACGCCCTGGGAGGCGCTGGGCTCGGCCTTGTTCTGTGCCGCCTGCAGCTTCTTGAGATCTGCCAGCAGGCGATTGCGCTGCTGGTCGCTCTCCAGGGTCTTGATGACCTGGTCCAGGGACTGGCCGAATTGCGGATCGACCTGGTCCTTCTGGGCGCCCGGCAGTCCGGGCAGGGCGGCCTGAACCGGGCCGATGAGCAGAAAGCAGAGGCAGAGGAGTTGTAGCAGGCGAAAGATCATCGAAGCCGCACGCTCGCGAAAGAGGGAAACGCCCGTCCCGGTCGGCAGGACCGCCGGCCGGGGCGAGGGCGCCAGTGTAGCAAGGGCAGCGCGCTAGGCGCTGTGGATGCGTCGACGGGCGCTGCGGGCCAGCCGCACCGACAGCAGGATGGCCGCGCAGGTCAGGCCCAGCACCAGCCCCTGCCAGAGGCCGGCCGGACCCCGCGGGGCACCGAACCAGTCGCTCAGGCCCAGCGCCCAGCCCACCGGCAGGCCCACGCCCCAGTAGGCCAGCAGGGTGATGATCATGGTCGCGCGGGTGTCCTGGTAACCGCGCAGGGCGCCGGCGGCGGTCACCTGGATGGCATCGGAGAACTGGAAGATGCCGGCGAACACCAGCAGCGAGGCCGCCAGCTGGATCACCGCCAGGTCCTGGGAATAGAGCCCGGCGATCGCCGTGCGCGCGGTCAGCATCAGGGTGCAGGAAACGCAGGCGCAGAGCAGCCCAGCAGCCATGCCGACCCCGGCGGAAAAGCGCGCCTCGCGGGGTTCGCCGCGCCCCAGCGCCTGGCCGACCCGCACCGTCACCGCCATGCCCAGCGCCAGGGGCACCATGAACACCAGACCGGAGAAGTTGAGCGCCACCTGGTGCCCGGCGACCACGGTCGGCCCCAGTTCGCCGATCAGCAGGGCCACCACGGAAAAGATACTGGATTCGGCGAAAATCGCGATGCCGATGGGCACGCCGATGGCCAGCAGGGCGCGCAGCGTCGGCCCATGGGGCCGCTCGAAGCGGGCGAAAAGGGCGCAGGCGCGATAGCGCTCGGTGCGGATGATCGCCAGCATGGCCAGCAGCATCGCCCACATCACCGTACCGGAGGCGAAGCCGCAGCCGGCGCCGCCCAGCGCCGGCATGCCGAGGTGGCCGTAAATGAAGATCCAGTTCAGCGGCACGTTCAGCGCCAGGCCGGCGAGTCCTACCAGCATGGCCGGGCGGGTACGCCCGAGGCCGTCGCTGAAGCAGCGCAGCACATAGTAGAAGGCGGTGGCGGGCAGGCCCATGGCGATGCCCTTGAGATAGAGCAGGGTCGGCCCGATCAGCTGGGCGTCGACATGCATGGCCACCAGCAGCGGGCGGGCGTTGAGCAGCAGCAGGCTGGCGATGAGGCCGCAACCCAGGGCCAGCCAAAGCGCCTGGCGTACCAGCGGACCGATCTCCTGGCTGCGACCACCGCCGTGGCGCTCGGCCACCTTGGGGGTGGTCGCCAGCAGGATGCCGGTCATCAGCAGGAACACCGGAATCCATACGGAGTTGCCCAGGGCGACGGCGGCGAGGTCGAGCGGGCCGACCCGGCCGGCCATGACGGCGTCGACGAAGCCCATGGCCGAATGGGAGAGCTGGGCGATGACGATGGGCGCGGCCAGGGAGAGCAGGGCGCCGAATTCACGTCTGATGCGGGGCAGGGAGGAGGTCACTTGATCGTTCGGTCAGCTTCGGGGCCGATAGTCTAGTCCTCATGGCCCGGGTGGCAACCCTCGCGGCGACCGTTGCCTGCCGCCGATGGCCTGCTAAAGTGCCGGTCCCCGCCCTTGCGAGTGCCCAGGCATGCACATTCTCGCCGACGAAAACATTCCGCTGCTGGACGCCTTCTTCGGGCCCCACGCCACCCTCGAGCGCCTTCCCGGTCGCGCCTTTGATCGCGCCGCCGTAGGTCGCGCCGATGCGCTGCTGGTGCGCTCCATCACCCGTGTCGACGCCGCGCTGCTGGCCGGGTCCAGGGTCGGCTTCGTCGGCACCTGCACCATAGGCACCGATCACTTGGACCTGGGCTATCTCGACCAGGCCGGCATCCGTTGGAGCAATGCGCCCGGCTGCAATGCCCGCGGCGTGGTGGACTGGGTGCTGGGCGCCCTGCTGGCACTGGCCGATGGTGCCGGCGCCGAGCTGGCCCAGCGCACCTATGGCATCGTCGGCGCCGGGCAGGTCGGTGGCCGCCTGGCCGAGGTGCTGCGCGGACTGGGCTGGACGGTGCTGGTCTGCGATCCTCCCCGCCAGGCCGCGGAGGGGGGTGACTTCCACAGCCTCGACGAATTGCTCGAGCGCTGCGATGTGCTCTGTCTGCATACCCCGCTGATCCGGGACGGCGAGCAGCGCACCCTACACCTGTTCGATGCCGCTCGCCTGGCCAGCCTGCGCCCGGGGACCTGGCTGCTCAACGCCTGCCGGGGCGAGGTGGTCGATAACGCCGCGCTGCGGACGCATCTGGCCAGCGGCGCCGAGCTCAGGGTGGCGCTGGATGTCTGGGAAGGCGAGCCGGGCATCGATCCTGAACTGGCCCGCCTGTGCCAGTTGGTGACGCCCCATATCGCCGGGCACAGCCTGGAAGGCAAGTGGCGCGGCACGGCGCAGATCTACGAAGCCTTCTGCGCCTGGAGCGGGGAGACACCGCGGCTGAATCTGGGCGATCTGTTGCCGCCGCAGCAGCTGGAGCGCCTGGTGTTCAGCGGGGATACGCCCGAGGCGACTGTCTTCAGGCGGGTCTGCCGCGCGGTCTATGATCCGCGTGACGACGATGCGGCGCTACGCGCGACCCTCGGCTTGCCGGCCGTGGCGCGCGCCCAGGCGTTCGACGCCCTGCGCAAGGGCTATCCCATGCGTCGGGAGATTCCGGGGCTGGTGCTCGATGGGGCGGGCGTGGCTCGGCTGGCGAGGGCCCTGGGCTGCAGCTGGCGACATGGCGACGGCTCCGAAAGCGGCGGTGTCGCTTAGGACCGAGGCGCGGCGCAAGCGTTCAGGCGGGAGAGCGGCCTCCCGCCAGCCGGCCCGGACGGCCGAATGACGAGAGCGCAAGGCGCGGGAGCCGCACGGCTCCCCCGGACTTAGTGGTATTCGCAGAGGTAGGCGGTGTCTTCCGCGACCTTGAGCTGGAACTTGGCATTGGCCGGCACAGTGAACTGGCTGCCTGCGGCGAAGGTTTCCCAGGCATCGCTGCCCGGCAGCTTGACGGTCAGGGCGCCGGCCACCACGTGCATGACTTCCAGCTGGCTGGTGCCGAACTCGTATTCACCGGGGGCCATGACGCCAAGGGTGGCGGGCTTGGACTTGAGGCTGAAGGCGATGGATTTGACGGTGCCGTCGAAGTATTCGTTGACCTTGAACATCGGATTTCCTTGTGCGAAAGCGGTTGGGACCGTCGGCGAGTATGCCCAAGGCCGAGGCCCACTGTCACCGCTCCAGACGAGGCTAGCACGCGAAGGCCGGCAGGCTGGCGGGCAACAGCTTGGCGGTGTTGCGGGCGTCGGTCTCGGCGCGGTGCAGCACCCCGGTAAAGGCCAGTCCCGCCGATTCCAGGGCGGCGGTGAGTCCCAACGGGCGCGCCAGGCCGCGGGCCTTGGCGAAGGCCTGCTTGAGATTGCGATGCGGCACCCGGGCCAGGTGGGTATGCAGATCGTGCTCGCGCCAGGCGCGTTCAAGCAGGCGACGGTCGAAATCGCCCCAGCTGCACCAGCCGGCGAGGGTGGTCTCATAGGCGCCCAGCCAGGCCTCGAACGCCGGCCAGGTGCTCTCCAGCGGATCGGCGCCATCGACGTCGGCCTGGCTGATATGGGTGAGGTCGCGGCAGAAGGGCGTCAGCAGCGGCAGCCGCCGGGGCTGGACGAAGCTCTGATAGCGACCGAGCTCCTGGCCTTCGGCGTCCACCATCACCGCACCGATCTCGATGATCTCCATCAACTCCAGGGGCCAGCCGCCTTCGTCGGTGGTCGCTTCCAGGTCCAGCACCAGCCAATGCTTCATCGTCACGCCCTCGGGGAGCCGCCTCGATCGTCGCAGATAAGACGGTGGAAAGGCCGCGGGGTTGCGTGGCGAGGTGCGAATGAATGTTACATTCATGACTCGATAGCGACATCTGGTCACGATTCGCTTGTGAGGCCCCAGCCTTGCTCTT
The DNA here is from genome assembly GCF_003057735.2 of Pseudomonas sp. RIT411. NCBI lineage: Bacteria > Pseudomonadati > Pseudomonadota > Gammaproteobacteria > Pseudomonadales > Pseudomonadaceae > Pseudomonas > Pseudomonas sp. RIT411. The sequence continues at coordinate 165,946 of NZ_QBIZ02000007.1, read as the reverse complement.
AAGCTTGAAGCCTCCTTATCTGCGAGTTTCACCCATGGAGTGCCGTCCAGGTTGTGGCGCCTGCTGCATCGCGCCGTCGATCTCCTCACCGCTGCCACGCATGCCCCAGGGCAAGCCCTCCGGCGTGCGCTGCGCCCACCTGGACAGCACCAACCGCTGCGACCTGTTCGGCTCGCCGCTGCGTCCGGCGGTGTGCGGCGGCTTCCAGGCCGAGCTGGCGTTCTGCGGCACCAGTAGCGCCGAAGCCATGGCCATCCTGCTGCGCCTCGAAGGTGAAACCGCCGCCTGATCCGGTTTTGAATTGCGCTCTCCGACAACCACAACAACAAGGGACGTCCCATGCACAAGCCGCTTCGCTCCATCCTCGCCCTGACCCTGCTCGCAGCCACCGGCCTGGCCCAGGCCGAGGACTGGCAACTCGCCAAGCAGGAAGACGGCATCCAGGTCTACACCCGCGCGGTCGCCGGCTCCAAGTACAAGGCCTACCGCGGCGTGGTCCAGATCAAGGCCGATCCGGCCACCATCGCCAAGCTGCAGGACGACCCCGTGGGTTCCTGCAAGTGGATCTTCCGCTGCCAGTCGCTGCAGGTGCTCAAGCGCCAGGACAATCAGGCCTGGACCTACATGCGCATCGACATGCCCTGGCCGGTGACCGCCCGTGACGTGGTGCTGCACATCACCGAGCAGAAGACCCCCGATGGCGGCTTTACCCGCACCCTCGAAGGCCAGCCGGACTATCGGCCTGCCGCCGACGGCTATGTACGGGTCGCCAGCTTCCAGGGTCAGTGGCGCGTGGTGCCGAAGAACGGCGGCTCGGAAGTGACCTACGAGGCCCAGAGCGAGCCGGGTGGCAGCGTGCCGTCCTGGCTGGCCAACAGCTTCGTGGTTGATGCCCCGCTCAACACCCTGAAGGGCCTGCGCCAGGCCGCGCAGCGCTGATCGACCGCCTTCGGGCAAAGGCCTGGCCCGTTGGCGCCAGGCCTGTTCAATACCTCCCCCGCGCCAAGCCGTGGCGGTCCACCCGCATTCCTGAGTAGGCGTCTTTAATACCACCCATATGGTTTTGATGCATGAAGGGCGAACCCCTCTGCCTCGACGCTGGTAATCAGCGAGCAGGGGCAGTGGCTGCCCGGCTGCGTCTCTTGCGACGCCAGCCATCCACCAGCCGGAAGGCCAGCAGCGCGGCGCCGATGGTGGCGTAGATCGCCCACTCTTCCAGGTCCGAACGCACGATCCAGAGGTAGTGCAGCAGCCCCAGACCCAGCACCAGGTAGGCCAGCCGATGCAGCTCCTTCCAGCGCTTGCCCAGGCGGCGCATGGCCGGGCGATTGGAGGTGACGGCCAGGGCCAGCAGGATCAGCAGGGCCGCGGCCCCGACGATGATGTAGGGCCGGCGCTGCAATTCCACGCCCAGCTGCGACAGGTCGAAGCCCAGCACGAAGGCCAGGTAGCCGAGGAAGTGCAGCAGTGCATAGGTGAAGGTCCATAACCCGAGCTGGCGGCGGATCACCGGCCAGAGCTTCCAGCGGGTGAGGCGCGACAGCGGGGTCAGACTCAGGGTCAGCAACAGCAGCACCAGGGCGCCGGTGCCCAGCTTGTCCACCAGTGCCTTGCCCGGGTCCGGGCCGAGGGCGAAGATCCAGGCCTGGTACAGCCACCACAGCGGCGGGCAGAGCGCGGCGACGAACACCACCACTCGCCAGAGCAGTACACCCATCAATAGTTTCTCCGCAGATCCATGCCGCTGTAGAGCGAAGCCACTTCCTCGCCATAGCCGTTGAACATCAGCGTCGGTCGCACGTTGGGGCTGAACAGGCCGCTGGGCAGGCGCCGTTCGCGGGCCTGGCTCCAGCGCGGGTGATCCACTTCCGGATTGACGTTGGCATAGAAGCCGTACTCGTTGGGCGCCATGCCCTGCCAGGTGGTGCGCGGCTGCTCTGCCACCAGACTGATGCGGACGATGGACTTGATGCCCTTGAAGCCATACTTCCAGGGCACGATCAGGCGCAGCGGCGCGCCATTCTGGTTGGGCAGCACCCGCCCGTACATGCCCACCGTCATCAGCGTCAGCGGATGCATGGCCTCATCCAGGCGCAGGCCTTCCACATAGGGCCAGTCCAGCAAGGCGAAGCTGGAATTCATGCCGGGCATGTGCTGCGGATCCTTGAGCGTCTCGAACCTCACGTAGCGCGCCTTGCCGGTGGGCTCGACGCGCTTGAGCAGGCTGGCCAACGGAAAGCCCAGCCAAGGGATGACCATGGACCAGGCCTCGACGCACCTCATGCGGTAGATGCGCTCTTCCAGGGTATCCGGGCCGAAGAGGTCTTCCAGGCCGTAGGTGCCGGGCTTGCCCACCTCGCCATCGACCACCACGCTCCAGGGCTGGGTCGGCAACTGGGCGGCATGGGCCGCGGGATCGCTCTTGTCCGGGCCGAATTCATAGAAGTTGTTGTAGTGGGTGGCGTCCTTGAAGGGGGTGATGTCCTCGCCCTTGACCGTGGCCGCCTGCCAGCGGGTATCCGGTAGCTTGCGCTCGAACCAGTCCGGGCCCTTGGCGGCTTCGACGTCGCCGTAGTTGGAGGCGGCGGCCAGCGCCCAGCCGGGCAGGGCGGCGCCGGCGAGCAGGGCACCGCTGGCACCGAGCAGTTGGCGCCTGGACAGGTAGACGGCTTCGGGGGTGATCTCCGACCCACGACAGGCAGAGCGTGGAACGATCTTGATCGGCATGACGGACCTCGACGGGGAGCGCGCAGAAGCGCGGCTGGCTAACAGCGTGAGACATCCCGGTCGTGAAAAGCTTCCCGGGCCAACGATAGCCTGCCGTCCCGGTCCGGCGGAAGGCCGTTGCGCGCCTGTCAGTCGGCCGTTCAGGTCGCTGCCAGGCAGGCGCGGGACCCCGTGCCATACTGCGGCGACCTCTCGCCCTCAGGAGTCCCCGATGAAGAAGCTGATCAATAGCCCCACCACGGTGGTTCGCGAACTGCTCGAAGGTCTCGTCAGCCTGGATCCCGGCCTGGCCCTGCTGGCCGAGGAACAGGTCATCCTGCGCCAGCCCCTGGCCGCAGCGGGCGAGCGCCCGGTGGCGGTGATTTCCGGCGGCGGCAGCGGCCACGAACCGGCCCATGCCGGCTATGTCGGCGAGGGCATGCTGACCGCGGCGGTGGCGGGAGACGTCTTCACCTCACCGAGCGTGGATGCCGTGCTGGCCGCGATCCGGGCCGCGGCCGGTCCTGCCGGCGCCCTGCTGGTGGTCAAGAACTACACCGGCGACCGTCTCAACTTCGGCCTGGCCGCCGAACTGGCGCGCAGCGAAGGCATTCCGGTCGAGACGGTATTGGTGGCGGACGACGCGGCCCTGCGCCACACGGTGGCGCCGGAAAGGCGCCGGGGCATCGCGGGCACCGTGCTGATCCACAAGCTGGCGGGCGCGGCAGCCGCCGCCGGACGTCCCCTGGGCGAGGTGGCTGCCCTGGCCCGCGCCGCGAGCGCCGAATTGCGCAGCATGGGCGTGGCCCTGGGCGCCTGTACGGTGCCGGCAGTGGGGCATCCGGGTTTCCAGCTGGCGGACGACGAGGTGGAATGGGGCCTCGGCATCCATGGCGAGCAGGGCGTCGAGCGCGGCCCCCGGCTGGGCGCCGACGCCACCGTGGCGCGGCTGCTGGATACCCTCGTCGAAGACGGCGGCTATCCAAAGGGCACGCGCCTGGCTCTGCTGGTCAATGGCCTGGGCGCGACGCCGCCGCTGGAACTCGCGCTGGTGGCGCGGGCTGCACTGAGCCAGTTGCGCGAGCGGGGCCTGGTAGTGGAACGCGCCTGGACCGGCACCTTCCTCAGCGCCCTGGACATGCCCGGCTGTTCGCTGTCGCTGATGCCAGTGGATGAGGCGTGCCTGGCGCTGCTCGATGCGCCGACCCAGGCGCGAGCCTGGCCGGGTGACGGCCGGGTCCCGGCGGCGCCCACGCTGTTGCCCGCACCCGCGGCGGCAGCCGAAACGATCCCTCGCACCCCCGGTCCCCTGGCCGCGCGGCTGCAGGCGGCGGCAGATGCCGTCATCGCCAGCCTGCTGGCCAACGAAGCCCGCCTCACCGATCTGGACAGTCGCGCCGGCGATGGCGACCTGGGCACCAGCCTGGCCCGGGGCGCCGAAGCCATGCGCGCCTTGCCGGCCAGTGCCTGGTATACCCCGGCCAGCGCCCTGGCCGCCACCGGTCAGGCGCTGCGCCGGGCCATTGGCGGCAGCTCCGGCCCCTTCTATGCCTGCGCCCTGGTTCGCGCCGCCCAGGTGCTGGATGGGGTGGAGCGTCCGACCCTTGCGCAGTGGGCCGAGGCGTTCGACGGGGGCGTCCAGGCCCTGGCCGAACTGGGTGGCGCCCAGCCGGGCCAGCGCACCATGCTCGATGCCTTGCGCCCGGCCGCGGATGCCCTGCTGGCCGGCGCCCAGGCGGGCGCCAGCCCGACGCAGGCCTTTGCCGCTGCCCTCGCCGCTGCCCGTGAGGGCGCCGAGGCCACCGCCGAGATGCTGCCGGCCCAGGGCCGTGCCAGCTACCTGGGCGAGCGCGCCCGCGGCATTCCCGATGGCGGCGCCGTCGCGGTGGTCTGCTGGCTGGAGGCGCTGGAACCCGTAATGGCCCGCTAGGCCGAGCCAGGGCCCTGACTAGTCCTGCGGCGTCCGGGCCAGCCATGGCGGCAACCCAGGGAGAGCAGGGCGCCGAGAAAGGCCAGGGCCATGTCCTTTTGCGCATCCCAGGGATCGCCCTGGGCGCCGACGAAGGCCTCCCCGGCGTCTTCCGCGAGCAGGTCGGCGCCCAGCCACTCCATCAGTTCGTAGCCGGCCGAGGAGGCCAGCACGAATTCCAGGGCCACATAGGCGCTCCGCCAGCCGCGCAGGCCGCTCAGGCCCTGGACCACCTCGCGAACGGGGCGCGCCAGCAGCAGGCCGTAGGCGAAATGCACCAGCCGGTCGTAGTGATTGCGCTGCAGGCCCAACGCCTCGTCCAGGCGAAAGCCGGTCAGTGCCTGCCAGGCCTCCTCGTAGGGCACCTGGGAATAGGTGTAGTGAGCGCCAATCTGGTGCAGCACCAGAAAGCCGTAGAGTTGCAGACTGGCGCTGGCCGACAGCTGGAAGCGCCGCTGCACGAGGGCGACGCCCGCCAGCGCAGCGATCACCAGCAGTTGCTCGATCATCCAGGTGAGACGGTCGCTGGGTGCCCAGCCGAGCGTCAGGGTCAGTAGCGCCAGCATCAGCAGCAGGGCGAGTTGCAGACGAGAGCAGCGGGTGGTGTTCAAACACGAGCGCCTTGTGCGGAAAGCGGAGCATCGCGACGGCGATCCCAGCAGCATGGACCGGCATTCGAGCGCTGCCGTTCCAGCGCAGCGATCCCGTGTCGGCGCGGCTTCGCTGGCAAAAACCGCAAGCGCAACGGCGGCACCGGCGCCGCTTGCCGGCGGTCCCACGAGCAGGTCTTTCCGCTACCCTGGAGCCTCTCCAATGTCCATCCTGCCCAAGCTCCCGGCCTTCGATTCGAGCCTGGCACTGCTACGCGAGGGCTATGCCTTCATCAGCAATCGCTGTGCACGTCTGGAAAGCGATGTCTTCGCCACGCGCCTGCTGCTGCAGCCCACCCTCTGCCTGCGCGGCCCGGCGGCGGTCGAACTGTTCTATCGCGAAGAGCGCTTCAGCCGGGTGGATGCTGCGCCTCGTCAGCTGCGCAAGACGCTCTTCGGCGAAGGCGGCGTCCAGGGCCTGGACGGGGCGGCCCATCGCCAGCGCAAGGCACTCTTCGTCGACATCACCCGATCGACGCGGGTGGAGGTCTTGATGACCCGGGTGGAACAGGAGTGGCGCGCCAGCCTGGCCAGCTGGCAGAGCCGCGGCGAGATCGTCCTGCTGGATGAATTGCATCGCCTCTATACCCGCGCGGTCTGCGACTGGGCGGGTGTCGCCCTGGACAGGGAGGAGGAAGGGCAGCGCTGTGCCGAGCTGGTCGCCCTGATCGAGGGCGGTGGCCGCGTGGGTCTGGGCAACCTGGGCGCCCGCCGCGCTCGACAGCGGCTGGAGCTCTGGCTCGGTCGCCAGGTCGAGCAGGCCCGCCAGCGGCCGGCGCCTGCCGGCAGCGCCCTGGCGCTGATCGCTCAGCACCGGGAAGCGGATGGCCAGCCGTTGTCGCCGCGGGTGGCCGCGGTGGAACTGCTCAATGTGCTGCGGCCAACGGTGGCCGTGGCACGCTTTTCCACCTTCGCCGCCCTGGCGCTGTACAAGCAACCGGCCTGGCGCGAACGACTGCGGGCCGACCCCGCCGCCCGGCTGCCCTTTGCCCAGGAGGTACGACGCTTCTACGCCTTCTTTCCCTTCACCGTAGCGCGGGTGCGGGAGAGCTTCGAATGGCACGGCGTCGCCTTTCCCCGCGGCACGCGGGTCTTGCTCGATCTCTATGGCACCAACCGCGATCCGCGCAGCTGGTCACGTCCCGAGGTGTTCGATCCCACGCGTTTTCTCGCAGAACAGCCTCCGGAGGTCGCCTTCGTACCCCAGGGCGGCGGTGAGGTGGCCCACCAGCACCGCTGTCCGGGTGAGGGTATCGCTTTGGAACTCATGACCTCCGCCCTGCGCCTGCTGCTGCAGGACATGACCTATCAGGTACCGACCCAGGACCTGCGCATCGACCTGGCCCGGATGCCGATGCGCCCGGCCAGCGGCCTGATCCTGAGCGAGGTTCAGGCGGTGCAGCGGACGCGCGGTTCGGTCAGCTAGGCGGCCCGCGCCGCCACCTGGGAGCGCGCCGTGAGCAGACTTACCACCACGAAGCTGACCAGGCTCAGGCCGAGGCTGAAATAGATCGGCGTATTCGCCTCCAGGCCGTCCTTGAGCATGAAGACGATGGCCGCGCCGGAACCCAGCAGCATGCTGGCCAGGGCACCCGCCGTGGTGGCGCGCGGCCAGAGGATGGCCCCCAGTAGCGGCACCAGGATGCCACCTACCAGCAGGTTGTACGCCAAGGTCAGGGCGCCGATGACGTCATTGACCAGCAGCGCGATGGCGAGCACGGCGAGTCCGGTGAGCAGGGTGAACAACCGCGCCATGCCCAGGGTCGAGGCCCGGCCGCCGCGCAGTCGCGGCAACAGATCTTCGGTCAGGGTGGTGGACGCGGCCAGCAGACCGGCACTGGCGGTGGACATCATGGCGGCCAGGGCGGCGGCGATCACCAGGCCGCGGATGCCGTCCGGCAGGGCGCTGCGGACGATGGCGGCAAAGGCGTTGTTGGCGTCGGCGAGGTCCGGCAGCAGCACCCGGGCGCACATGCCGATCAGCGCACCTACCAGGCCGTAGATCACGCAATAGACACCGGCCAGGCTGCCCGCCACGCGCGTCACGCCTTCGCTGCGCGCGGTGAAGACCCGCTGCCAGATGTCCTGGCCGATGAGGATGCCGAAGAAGTAGATCAGGAAGTAGGTGAAGATGGTGTCGTAGCCGAGGGTGGTCAGGGCGAAGGCGCTGGCCGGCAGCTTGGCCACCAGGGCATCCCAGCCACCGACCCGGGTCAGGCAGATCGGCAGCAGCACGAACATCAGGCCTGCGGTCTTGATGACGAACTGGACGATGTCGGTCAGCGTCAAGGACCACATGCCGCCGATGCTGGAATAGACCACCACCACGCTGCCACCGACCAGGATGGCGCTCCAGAAGGGCAGCTCGAACAGCACCTGGATCACCGTGCCCATGGCCAGCACCGAGACCACGCTCAGCATCAGCGCATAGACGAACATGATGGCGGCGCTGGCCTGCCGGGCCAGGGGCGTATAGCGCCGTTCCAGCACCTGGGTCACGGTGTAGATGCGCAACTTCAGTAGGGGTTTGGCGAGAAACAGATTGAGCACCAGGATGCCACTACCCAGCATGGCGCACAGCCAGAAGCCGGACAGCCCGTGGACGTAGCCCAGGCGCACCGTGCCCACGGTGGCGGCGCCACCCAGCACCGTGGCGGCCATGGTGCCCAGGTAGCAGGCCGGGCCGAGGTTGCGACCGGCGACGAGGAATTCTTCCTGATTGCGGGCGCGGCGCATGCCGTACCAGCCGAGCAGGAGCATGGCCAGGGCGTAGGCCAGAACAACGGAAATATCCAGGAGCATGACGGAATCTCTTGCAGGACTAGACAGGGTCGGGCGCACCGACCCCGTGACAGGGTTCAGGTGTCAGGCGGCGCGGATGCCCGGGAGCGAGGTGCGGGCACGACTGCGTCCGGGGCGTCGCGGGCCGGTCGGGCCATAAACGGCCGCCGGTTCCGGGAACAGCAGGAGCAGCAGCAGATAGAGCAGGGCGGCGCTGCCCAGGGCCAGCGGCAGGCTCAGGTCGATGCCGCCCGCCAGTTCACCCAGGGGCCCGACGAACTGACCGGACAGATTGACGAAGGCGAGGCCGAGCAGGGCGCTGGGAATCCAGGCGCCCATGCCGCGCCAGTTCCAGCCATGGTGGAACCAGTAGCGGCCACCCTGCTCGCCGCGGGTGAACACCTGCAGATCGTCCGGGCAATAGAAGCCGCGGCGGACCACCAGTCCGAGGATCATGATCACCATCCAGGGGCTGGTGCAGGTCACGATCAGCACGGCAAAGGTGGAGACGCTCTGCACCAGGTTGAAGCTGAAGCGCCCGAGGAAGATGAAGGCGATGGCCGCCAGCCCGATCAGCAGGGTCGCCCGTACCCGGGTCAGCAGCCGGGGTAGCACGCTGGAGAGATCCAGGCCGGTGCCATAGAGCGCGGTGGTGCCGGTGGACAGGCCGCCGATGATCGCCAGCAGGCATACCGGCAGGAAGTACCAGGTAGGCGCGATGGCCAGCAGACCGCCCACATAGTTGTTTTGCGCGATGTAGTCGGGTGCCCTGGTCGCCACCAGCGAGGCGGTGGCCAGGCCGAACAGGAAGGGGATCAGGGTGGCGGCCTGGGCCGCGATCACCGCCAGCAGGATGCGCAGGCGGGGCGTCTGCCGCGGAATGTAGCGCGACCAGTCGCCGAGAAAGGCGCCAAAGGACACCGGATTGCTCATGGCCACCAGGGCCGCGCCGACAAAGGCTGCCCAGAAGCCCGGCTGACCCGCTTGCAGGGTGCCGGCGTAACCGGCGTCGAAGCTGCCGGCGAAGGCCGGGATGCCGAGCAGGAACAGCAGGCTGGCACTGACCACGGCGATCTTGTTGACCCACAGCATGAAGCGAAAGCCATAGAGGCACACCGTCAGCACCAGCACGGCGAACAGCCCGTAGGCCAGCCCCAGGCTTAGCGCGTTCTCCGGCAGTCCGACCAGGCGCTGGGCACCGCCCACCAGGGCATCGCCGGAACTCCAGACCGACAGCGAAAAGAAGGCGATGGCGGTCAGCAGCGAGAGAAAGGAGCCGACGATACGGCCGTGGACGCCGAAATGGGCACCGGAGGAGACGGCGTTGTTGGTGCCGTTGAGCGCGCCGAACAGCCCCATGGGCGCCAGGATCAGGGCGCCACACAGGACCCCGCTCGCAATGGCCAGCACCCCGGCCTGGAAGGATAGGCCGAACAGGATCGGAAAGCTGCCGAGCACGGCGGTGGCGAAGGTGTTGGCCCCGCCGAAGATCAGGCGGAACAGGTCGAAGGGGGTGGCATGGCGTTCGTGGTCGGGAATCTGCTCGACGCCAAAGGTTTCGATACGGGTGATGCCGTCATGATGGTCCATGGATGACGCCTCGACACGGTTATACGCAGGCCGGACCCGCGTTCTTGTTGTCGGCGGACCAGGCGATCCGCCGGTGTTCGGCAGCGAAAAGACAGCGGGTGGGCGGCCATCATGGCGGGTCGCCGCACCTTGGTGGGTTAGCGGTAGGCCACCCCCGGCAGCACGCAGAGCATTTCGTAGAGCAGATTGGCGCCGAGCAGCGCGGTATTGCCGGTGGTGTCATAGGGTGGGGAGACCTCGACCAGGTCGCAGCCCACCAGCTCGAGTCCTCGGCAGCCGCGGATGATCTCCAGCGCCTGGATGGTGGTCAGGCCGCCGATCTCCGGCGTGCCGGTCCCTGGCGCCCAGGCCGGGTCAATGCTGTCGATGTCATAGGACAGATACACCGGTCCGCCCCCGACTCGCTCGCGCACCTCGGCCATCAGCGGCGTCAGCGATCTGTGCCAGCATTCCTCGGCCTGCACCACCCGAAAGCCCTGCTCGCGGCACCAGTCGAAATCGTCGGCGGCGTAGCCCTGGGCGCGCAGGCCGATCTGCACCACCCGGTCGCAGTCGAGCAGGCCTTCCTCCACCGCGCGGCGGAAGGTGGTGCCATGGGCGATCTTCTCGCCGAACATGTGCTCGTTGACGTCGGCGTGGGCATCCACGTGCACCAGGCCGATCTTGCCGTACTTCTTCTTCATGGCGCGCAGGATCGGCAGGGTCAGGGTGTGATCGCCGCCCAGGGTGAGGGGGATGACATCGTGCTCCAGCACCTGGTCGTAATGCGCCTCGATCAGGCGCACCGTATCGAGCAGATTGAAGGTATTGATGGCCACATCGCCCAGGTCGGCGACACTCAGGGAATCGAAGGGCGCCGCGCCGGTGGCCATGTTGTAGGGCCGGATCATCACCGATTCGCTGCGCAGCTGGCGCGGACCGAAGCGGGTGCCGGAGCGCAGCGAGGTGCCGATGTCCAGCGGGATGCCGATGAAGGCGGCATCGAGGCCTTGAGGGGAGGCAAGGTGGGGCAGTCGCAGCATGCTGGCGATGCCGCCGAAACGGGGCATCTCGTTGCCGCCCAGCGGCTGGTGCAGGATCTTTTCCACGGGTCATCCTCGTCGTAGTGATGTCCCGATTGTGCAAAGCCGATGGCGGCTGAAGAATCGGCCCGGACAAAAAATCACTTCAGAGATTTCTGAACTAATGGCTAGACTGCCGGGCTGCGTCCACCGGAGTCCGCCATGGCCAATGCCCTCCACGACATCCGCCTGCTCAAGCTATTCGCCTGCGTGGTTCGCCACCAGGGATTCGCCGCGGCGCAGCAGGAATTGAACCTGTCCACCTCGGCCATCAGCACCTACATGAGCCAGCTGGAGGGTCAGCTCGGCGTCACCCTCTGTCATCGCGGCCGGGGCGGTTTCGCCCTGACCAGCAAGGGTGAACTCTTCCATCAGGAAACCCTGCGCATCCTGGGCGAGATCGAGGGCTTCGAACGCTATGCCACCACGCTCAGGGGCGAACTGAGCGGCACCCTCAACCTCGGCGTGCTGGATTCGCTGTCCAGCGAACCGGCGCTGCCGCTGGCGCAGGTGATTGGCCGCTACACCCATGACTATCCCGGCGTGCATCTGCACCTGGCCGTGACCAGCCCCTATGAATTGCAGCTCGGCGTCCTGGAAGGACGGCTGGATCTCGCCGTGGGCGCCTTTTCCGCCCGTATGAACGGGGTGGTCTACCAGCCGCTGTATCGCGAGCAGCACTGGCTGTATTGCAGCGATCGGCATCCACTGTTCCAGGAGCGGCGCATCCCGGCCGAGATGATCACCCGCCAGCGGATGGTACGACGCGGCTACTGGAGTCAGGCCGAGCTGGCTCGCCATGGCTTCAAGGAAAGCGCCGCCACCGTGGAAAGCATGGAAGCGCAGTTGATCCTCATCCTCTCGGGCGCCTATATCGGCTATCTCCCGGAGCACTATGTCCACGCCTGGGTCGACCAAGGGCGGCTCAAGGCCCTGCAACCGGCCACCTTTGGCTATCAGGCGCCGTTCTCCCTCATCAGCCGTCGAGGGCGCGGAAAGGAGCCGCTTATCCAGAGTTTTCAGCGCATCCTTAAAGCCCAGATGCAACATGCCGATAGCTAGTATGACGATAACCAAATGGTTACCGTCGGCGCCTGTGACGGCAGTTGGCCACCATTGAACTGGTTGATGTCGCACGGAGTAGATAACCCGCTAGATAAGGCACCCGCATGCGCACGAATTTGCCGGTCACCCAGCAAGGCCGTACCTTCAAGGAAGAAGAACGACTCATCTCCACCACTGACCTGCAGGGGAACATCACCTACTGCAACGAGGCCTTCATCGCCATCAGTGGCTATACCCGGGAGGAGCTGATCGGCAGTCCGCACAATCTGGTGCGTCATCCCGACATGCCGCCGCCGGTGTTCGGCCACATGTGGGCGACCCTCAAGGAGGGCAAGCCGTGGATGGGCATCGTCAAGAATCGCTGCAAGAACGGTGATTTCTACTGGGTGAGCGCCTATGTCACCCCGATCCTCGAGCAGGGCCGGGTGATCGGTTACGAATCCGTGCGTTCGCTGCCCAGCGCCAGCGAAGTCCGTCGCGCCGGCGAACTCTATGCCCGCATCAATGCCGGCAAGGCCCCCGTGCCCATGACTCGCCGCCTGGGCAGCGCCATCGCCGCCTGCTGGTCGACGGTGGCAGCCACTGGCGTCATCCTCGGCGGCCACTTCCTGCTTGATGACACGGCTCAGGCGGTCCTCATCGTCGCGGCGCTGCTGGGTATCAGTGGCCATCAGCTGTATCGCCAACGCGCCAGCATCGAGCGCATCCTCGCCGATCATCCAAAGATGTTTTCCAGTGCCGTGGTCGCCCCGACCTACAGCGACCAGTGCGGCGCCCCGGCCCGCCTGGACCTGGCGCTGCACAGCGAAGCCGCGCGACTGCAGACGGCCCTGACCCGCCTGGCCGATGTCGGCGACAGCGTGCGCCTGAAGGCCCGCGAATCCTCCCAACTGGCCCAGTCCGAGGCCGAATTGCTGGATCAGCAGCGCCATGAGACCGACCAGTCCGCCGCTGCCATCACCCAGATGACTTCCACCATCCACGAGGTCTCGCAGAACGTCCAGGAGACCGCCCAGGCCGCCGCCAATGCCGAGAGTCTGGTGCATTCCGGGCGGGACAAGGCCGAAGAGAGCCTGACCTCCATGCGCGAACTCGGCGCAGCGGTCAGCGACATCGGTCAGGCCGTTGGCGAGCTGGCCAACTCGACCCAGAGCATCGGCAGCGTTGCCGACGTCATCACCGCCATCGCCGAACAGACCAACCTGCTGGCGCTCAACGCCGCCATTGAGGCCGCCCGCGCCGGCGAAGCCGGTCGCGGTTTCGCCGTGGTGGCCGACGAGGTCCGCTCGCTGGCCTCGCGCACCCGCGAATCCACCGAACAGATCCACCAGATCATCGCCAATCTGCAGGCCAATGCCGACCGCGCCGTGGCCACCGCCAGTCGCGGCGAAGAGACCTCGCGCCAGAGCGAACGCCACTCGGCAGCGGTACGCGAGTCCCTGGAAGGCATCAGTGCCTCGGTCAGCCTCATCACCGCCATGAGCCAGCAGATGGCCACTGCGGTGGAAGAGCAGAGTCACGTGTCCGAGGACATCAACCGCCAGATCAGCCGCATCGCCGATCTCTCCGATCACAGCTCGGCCCAGGCCCGTCGCGGCTCGGAACTGAGTCGCGAACTGGAAGGCATGGCCGACTACCTGCACGATCTCACCGCGCGCTTCAATCGCTAGGGCGGAGCAGGGCGGCGGCGATCCGGTATGATCGCCGCCCCGATTCGCTCCGGAAGCCCTGATGTCCCGTCCCGCCTGCGCCCGCTGCCAGCGTCCCCTGTCGCTCTGCCTGTGCGCGCTGATTCCTGCCCTGGCCAGTCGCACCCGGGTGCTGCTGCTGCAGCATCCCAGCGAGCGGCGCCATCCGCTCAACACGGCGCGCCTGGCCGCCCTGGGGCTCGACAATGCGCAGCTGGAGATTGGCGAGACCTTTCCCGACCTGCCGCTCTGGCTCGCCGATCATGACGCCTGGCTGCTGTTTCCCGGACCCGAGGCGGTCACGGTCGATCTGTTGCCGCCTGCTGCCGTGACCAAAGCGCCACGGCTGCTGGTGATTCCCGACGGCACCTGGCGCAAGGCGCGCTTGCTGCTGCACGCCAATCCGCTGCTGGCGGCCCTGCCCAGGCTTACCCTGCCGCCTGGCGCACCCTCGCGCTACCGGGTGCGCAAGGCCCCGGCGCCGGATGCGCTGTCGACCGTGGAGGCCGTGGTCGCGGCGTTGAATGCGCTGGAGGCGCCGCGCCGCTTCGATGCCTTGCTGGCACCCTTCGAGGCGCTGATCGACGGCCAGATCGCCGCCATGGGGCCGGAAACCTTTGCACGCAATCATGGCGGCGCAGAGCCGCGCGACTGAGGGAATTACCCGGGTGCCGGACCACTCTACCTAGAGAGAGTCAGCAGAGGAGTCACCCCATGTCCCGCTTCCCGATCCGCCAGCACGACGAATTCGCCAGCCTTGCCATGCCCCGTGCTGGCGGTGAACCCGATCAGCCCGATCCGGCGCCCATCCAGCCCAGCGAGCCGGGCGAGCCCACCGTCCCCGATCAGGCACCGCCGACCCCCATGGCCAGAGCCGCCTGAGCGCCGCTGCGTTTCCCATGAAAAAAGGGCGATCATCACTGATCGCCCTTTTTTCATGCCGGTCGCGCGGCTAGCGCCGGGTCTTCTGCCGGAGCAGGTAGACCGTCACCGCCGCGCAGCTGGTGAAGGCCGCTACCCGTGCCCAGACGTAGGGCACCAGCCAGCAGGAAAAGCCCACGCTGATCCACATGGCGACGATGGCGTAGACCTTGCCCTTGAGCGGGATGCCTTCGCCTTCCAGATAGGGCTTGACCCAGGGCCCCAGCCATTTGTGGTTGATCAGCCACAGATAGAAGCGCTCCGAACTGCGCATGAAGCAGGCCGCGGCCAGGAGCAGGAAGGGCGTGGTGGGCAGCAAGGGCAGAAAGGCGCCGATGATGCCCAGGGCCACGCTGAGCCAGCCGAGGCCCAGCAGCAGGTAGCGGACCCAGCCCTTGCGCTGGCGGGGTCTGGGGGTGGCCTCGTCCATCGCTCAGTGACGCGGCTTGAGCAGCGCCGGCTTTTCTTCGGGGGAATGGCAGAGCAGGAACAGCTGGGTCAGCAATTCCGGGATCTGCACCATCATGTCGGCGACCAGGCGACGGTCCTGGGCGATCTCGGAGAACTCCGGCTGTTCGTCGAACAGACCCGAACCCACCATGATCGGCAGCAGCAGCTCGCTGACCTCGTCTTCGGCGTCTTCGAACCACACGGCTTCGCGCAGGAACACGCCTTCCATGAAGCCGATGCACCAGCCGCGCAGTTCGGAGTCGTCCGGCTCGGGGCCGAGATCCAGGTCGCAGGGCAGGTCCAGCTCTTCGTCACTGCCCAGCACGCGCAGGATATGCGCCTTGAGCTGCACCAGGGAGCGCTCGATCTCCTCCTGCTGGGCGGCGTCGCGATACTGCGGCGGCTCGGCGAAGAGGGCGTCGATCCACTCGCGTTCGGGAACCTCTTCCGGGCAGATGGACAGGGCGGTCAGGTAGCCATGGGCGGCTACGTAGTCGAGCGCTTCTTCGTGCAGATCGTCTGCATCGAGAAAATCGCGCAGACGGGTCAATTGTTCGGCGAAGGACATCGGCTACTTACCTCGGAAAGGATTCGAAAGGGCAGAACGGCCGGAATTGTAGACGAGCGCCCCGGTCACGTCGAACCTGACGGCCCGGCGCCGGCCGACGGAAAAGCACCGCCGCAGCGACCTCGGCATCCGTATAATGGCCGTTCCATTCGAGGAGGCTTCATGTCAGAACCTGCGCTGCGCATCCTTAAAGACGTCTTTGGCTACGACGCGTTCCGTGGCAACCAGGCCCGGATCATCGAGCGCGTGGCCAGCGGTGGCGATGCGCTGGTGCTGATGCCCACGGGCGGCGGCAAGTCCCTGTGCTACCAGGTGCCGGCCCTGCTGCGGCCCGGCGTGGCCGTGGTGGTCTCGCCGCTGATCGCGCTGATGGACGACCAGGTCGCCACCCTGCTGGAACTGGGCGTGTCGGCGACCGCGCTCAACTCCACCATGACCGGCGAACAGCAAAGAGCCGTCGCTGCGCAGCTGGAGCGCGGCGAGATCAAGCTGCTCTATCTCGCACCCGAGCGCCTGGTCCAGCCGCGCATGCTGGATTTCCTCAAGCGCCTGCCGATCGCCCTGTTCGCCATCGACGAAGCCCACTGCGTGTCCCAGTGGGGCCATGACTTCCGCCCGGAATACATGCAGCTCGGTCAGCTGGCCGAACACTTTCCCGGCGTGCCGCGCCTGGCGCTCACCGCCACCGCGGATTCCCGTACCCGCGAAGAGATGGCCAGCCGCCTGCACCTGGAGCAGGCCGAGCGCTTTCTCTCCAGCTTCGACCGACCCAACATCTTCTATCGCATCGTGCCCAAGGAGTCGCCACGCAAGCAGCTGCTGGCCTTTCTGGCCGAGCGTCGCGGCGATGCCGGCATCGTCTACTGCATGTCGCGCAAGAAGGTGGAGGAGGTGGCCGAGCAGCTCAGCAACCAGGGTTTTCCGGCCTTGCCCTATCACGCCGGCCTGCCCAATGACGTGCGAGCCGCCAACCAGAAGCGTTTCCTCAACGAGGAAGGGCTGATCATGGTCGCCACCATCGCCTTCGGCATGGGCATCGACAAGCCCAACGTGCGCTTCGTTGCCCACCTCGATCTGCCCAAGAGCCTGGAAGCCTACTACCAGGAAACCGGGCGTGCCGGCCGTGACGGCCTGCCGGCCGACGCCTGGATGGCCTACGGCCTGCAGGACGTGCTGCTGCTGCGGCAGATGATGCAGAACTCCGAAGGCGACGAGCGCCACAAACGCATCGAGCGGCACAAGCTCGAAGCCATGCTGGCATTGTGCGAAGAAACCCGCTGCCGGCGACAGGTGCTGTTGGCCTATTTCGACGAGCACCTGCCCCAGCCCTGCGGCCATTGCGACAACTGCATCGACACCGTGGAGACCTGGGACGCCACCGAACCGGCGCGCCAGGCGCTGTCGGCCATCTACCGCAGCGGTCAGCGCTATGGGGTAGGGCACCTGGTCGACATCCTGCTCGGTCGGGAAACCGAAAAGATCGTGAGCCTCGGCCATCAGCGCCTGGCCGTGTTCGGCCTGGGCAAGGCCCGCGGCGAAGACGAATGGCGCACCCTGTTCCGCCAGCTGGTCGCCCGTGGCCTGGCCGAGGTGGATGTCGACGGCTTCGGCGGCCTGCGCCTGACCGAAAGCTGCCGCCCCCTGCTGCGCGGCGAAGTGCGCATCGAATTGCGCCGTGATCCCAAGCCCCAGCGCGGGCGGGGCAGCAGTGGCAGTGGTTCGGCCAGTGCCGCCAGCCAGTTGGTGCGCGCCGACGAACGCGAACGCTGGGAGGTCTTGCGCACCCTGAGACGCAAGCTGGCCGAGGAGCACTCGGTACCGCCCTATGTGATCTTCCCCGACGCCACCCTGCTGGAGATGCTGCGCAGCCAGCCGCGCTCGCTGGACGAGATGAGCCGGGTCAGCGGCGTGGGCGCGCGCAAGCTGGAGCGCTATGGCCAGGCCTTTCTCGACGCGCTCAATGACGGCGACGCCGCGCCCGCGCCGGTCGCCGACGTGCGCCACGAGGTGCTGACCCTGGTACGCGCCGGGATGACGCCCGAGCAGGCGGCGCGCCAGCTTAATTGCTCGGAAAAGAATGTCTATGCACTATTGGCCGAGGCCATCGCCGGGCAGCAGATCGCCCTGGAGCAGGCCCTGGACCTGCCAGAGGATCTGCTGGCGGAAATCCAGGATGCCTTCCTCGAAGATGAGGGCGAATTGCCGCCGGTAGCCCAGGTCGCCGCGCGCTTCGAAGGGCGGGTGGCGGCGGGTGCGCTGTACTGCGTGCGGGCAGCCCTGCAGGCGGAATTGGCGGACTAGCGAGGCGCGGCGGTTGCCCCGCCATGCCGGTAAACAGAATAATGAGAAAATCCAAGTACAAGGTTTAGCCTGAATGACCCCTACCGATCCACACCTGTTTGGCCGCCAGATCTTCCACGTGTCCCGTGCCTGGCGCGCCGAGCTCGACCGGCGCCTGAGTCATCTGGGGCTGTCTCAGGCGCGTTGGCAGGTATTGCTGAACCTGGCGCGGATGAAGGGCGTCCAGCCCACCCAGCGTGAGCTCGCCCAGAGCATCAGCATCGAGGGGCCGACCCTGGCACGGCTGCTGGACGGTCTGGAAAAGCAGGGGCTGGTCAAGCGCCTGGCGGTCACCGAGGACCGGCGTGCCAAGCGCATCATGCTGACCCAGGAGGCCGGTCCGCTGATCGAGAAGATCGAGACCATCGCCGAAGCCCTGCGCAAGGAGCTGCTCAGCGGCCTGGACGACGAAGAGATCGCCATCTGCCAACAGGTACACCAGCGCGTCCTGGCCAATCTCGAGCGCGGTTGACTGCCGTCTGGCGGCTTGCCCCGCGCGGTAGCGCCCCCCGCCATCAACACCCGCTTCGGCCGAGGCGTCTGGGATCGCCTATCGCGCCCGGTCGCCTTCGCGGTGGGCTTTTCGGCGCGTGCGGCCATCGGTTTGCCGTCTGTCGGTATCGATGCTACGTTCCAGCGTAGCGGAGGCGATTTTTGTGAGCCACCGCGCTAAAACACCGGTTTACTCGAATACCTGACGCAGCGGTATCCATGGTCGCGAAACGCCGTCCCCTTGCCTTTATAATCCTGTCGGCCGCCGCGCTGACCACTCTTCCTCAAGCGGCGTTCGCGCTCGGCCTGGGGGGCATCACCCTGCAGTCCGCTCTGAACGAGCCCCTGCGCGCGCGGATCGAGCTGGTCAATATCGGCGATGCCGATGCCGGGGACTTCCGCATCCACCTGGCGGCGAACGAGGCGTTCGCCCAGGCTGGCGTGGACCGCACCCAGTTCCTCGATGACCTGGTGTTCACCCCGCATCTGCGCACGGCGGCCGGCAGCTACATCGAGGTCACCTCGCGCCGCTCGCTGGTCGAGCCCTATCTCGGCTTCATCGTTCAGCTGGAACAGCCAGGCGGCAAGCAGCTGCGCGAATTCACCCTGCTGGTGGATCCCCCGCGCAGCGGTGGCGCCCCTACCAGCGTCGCCAGTACGGCGCCGGCGCGCGTCCAGCCTGCACCCACCCGCGCCGCCGCTGCGGCCCCCGCCACGGGATCGATGGCTCGACAAGCCGTTTCAGCGCCGCGCCAGGCGCTGGCACCCTCGCCGGATCTGGCTGCCGGGGAAGGCGTCTACCAGACGCGTCCCAAGGACACCCTCTGGAGCATTTCCAAGCGCCTGGGGCCCATGGCGAACCGGTCGGCGGAGCAGCTCATGGCCGATCTGTTCGCGCTCAATCCGGCGTCCTTCGCCAACAACGATCCCGGGCGACTCAAGGCCGGGCAGCGCCTGCGGCTGCCGGTGGGGGTCAGCGAGCCTGCCCCGCGGCAACCCGTGGTGGCCAGGGCCGCCCCATCGCCGGCGCCCACCCCGGTGCCCGCGGCACCGGTCGCCGCCGCGCCGGTGCTGGCACCTGCACCCGCGGCCTCGGCAGCCGCACCAGCGCCCGTCGCGGCCCCAGCCCCGGCAAGCGAAGGGGCGGCGCCACCCGTAACGGCGCCGCAGCCCGCCGCGAGCCCTGCCGAGGACACCAAGCCGCTGCTGGTGACCCAGGACCTGGGTCGGCAGGTCGGCGATCTGGAGGGTCAGCTCACCCAGCTGCAGGAGCGCTACGACGCGCTGCTGGCGCAGAAAGAGGCGATGATCGAACAGCTTCAGCAGGACCGTGACGGTCTGCAGCAGCAGTTGAAGCAGGCGCGTTCGGTGGCCCTGGCCGCGCCGGCGCCGGTAGCCACCCCCGCGGCACCTGCAACGCCAGCGCCGCAGGCGGCACCCGTTGTGGGTTCCACGTCCGACAGCGCCGACGAAGGCCTGCTGTCCCTGCGCTCGCTGTTGCTGGCTGGCGCCGCGGCCATTCTGGCCCTGGCCGGGGTGCTCTGGTGGCGTCGGCGCCAGGCCGAAGAGGCTGCTGTCGACGTGGAGGACGAGGTCGAGCAGCTCGACAGGGCGGAGCCCCTGCCCGAGCCCGTTCTGGCCGCTACCCAGCCGGTGCCTGCCAAGGCCAGGCCGGCGACCGTCGCCAGCCCGGCGCCGGTCGACGATCATGCCGGTCGTGCGGAGATCTACATCGCCTATGGCCGTTACGGCCAGGCGCGAGAAGTGCTGGAAAGCGGTCTCGCCGAAGACGATCGGCGGCAGGATCTGCGGCTGCTGCTGCTCCGGGTACTGGCCACCCTGGGCGAGGCCCAGGCGTTCCGGCAGCACGAACAGCGCTTTCTCGCGCTGGGCGGCGTGGCGGCGAGCCTGACAGTGCTGCATGCCCAGTTTCCCGGGATGTCCGCCGAACCGGTGGACCCCCTGCTGGAAGATGATCTGGACCTCGACCTGCCGGCGTTCGACGCGCCAGCGAGCGAGTGGTCGGCGGAATTGCAATTCGCCGAGCCGGCGGCGCCTGCCCCGGTGACCGAAGAGCACTATGACCTGGATCTGGCCGACCTCAGTCTCGATGAGGCCATTGCCCTGACCGAGGAGCTGGATGCCGATTCCGGGTGGAAGCAGGTCGATGCCCTGGAGGTCAGCCTCGAGGACGACTTCCCCGAAGGCCTGGGCGAGTTGCCGGCGGTCATGGAGCTGGACCTGAGTCTCGACGAGCACTTCATGGCCGACACCATCGCCCGGCGGTTCGCCGAGGCCGAGGCCTGTCTCGACCAGGGCGACGTCCAGCACGCGACCTCGTTGCTGCAGGAGATCGTCAGCGAGGGCAGCGACAGTCAGCGCGAGCGGGCCGAGATCCTGCTGTCCCGCATCGCCTGATCAGAAGCTGTTGCCCAGGTTGATGTAGAAGGCGTGCTCGCCCTGGTCGCTCAGGCCATAGGTGAACTTGAGCGGCCCCAGTGGCGTATCCAGGCCGAGGAACAGGCTGGCTGCGCTGATGTTGCCGCTGTCGTAGTCGTCATCGCGGTTCCAGATCCGCCCCTGCTCCAGGCTGCCACCCAGGTACACCGGGGTGTCCAGCGGGAACAGCGAGCGCTGCGTGAGCTGGTGGTAATAGATCAGTCGCGCCAGACCGTAGTTCTGCCCGGACAGGGCGTCCTGCCGATAGCCCGAGAGCTGCCAGGCTCCGCCCAGCAGGAAGCTGCTGGTCACCACATTGGTGTCGCTGTCGGTCGATAGGGTGCGGCCCAGACCGCCACCCAGCACGAAGGTGTTGTAGCCGTAGCTGAGCGCCTTGTTCAGGTGCAGATCCAGCTGGCGATAGCGCGAATCCGAGCCCAGGCTCGGATCGAATTGCTTGAGCGTCAAGGCCAGGTCCTGGCCCTCGCGCGGGAAGTTCACGTCGTCCAGATCGTCCAGCGAATAGCGCAATACGTAGAAGCCTTCGGTAAAGGACTCCTCGGGTGTCTCTCGCGGGCCGACGTGCACCTTGGTGCTGCCCCAGTCGTGGCCGATGCCCAGGCGTATCTCGGCCTTGTTGCCGATCTGCCTACCCACGTTCAGGCCGAAGCCATAGCGTTCGCGGCGGTATTCGGCGATGGGGTCGTTGCGTTCCAGCTGTTCGATGTTGCGCGCCTCGCCGCCGATATAGGGGGCGATGAAATAGCGTGAGCCGACGTCCAGCGGCTGGTAGAACTCGCTGTAGAGCTCCTGGTGGTCGCCGATCTGCACCCGCGTCAGCCATTCGCCACCCAGGCGATTGAGGCCATTGATGCGATAGCTGGCACCGAAGTTGAAGGCGCTGTCGCCTCGCAGGTCATCCGACAGATTCAGGCCCAGCCGCAGGAAGTCCGTGCCGCTGCGCTTGCCGCGGGCGTAGATCACCAGCACGTTGTCACCGGGGCCATCCCGGCGGATGCGGTATTCCACCTGGTCGAAGTAGTCCAGGCCATAGAGGGTGCTCATGTCATCCTGCAGGCGCTCGACATTGAGCGGTTCGCCCAGGCGCTGGCGGATGTAGTGGCGGATGACCTCGTCCTCGACCTTGGAATCGTTTTCGATGCGGATGGCGTCGATGACCGGGGTGCGGCTGCTAGGTGCACGCGCGGCCGCCACCGCGGTGGTGCGTTCGTTCTTCGCGTCCTTGCGCAGCACCGCGAGCTCGCCGGCCATGGCCATCGTCGCCCGGTAGCCCGCATCAATCAGCGCCTTGACCTCGCTGAAGTCGGCGCTGGTATAGCTGGCCAGCGGCGGCTGGATCAGCAGGTCCTGCTTGCCCAGGGTCGCCAGTTGCGCCTGGGAGTTGTTGCGGGTCATCAGGGTGGTGGACTGATTGAGCACGTCCAGCACCGTGGTCAGGTCCTTGCGCTTGAGCAGCGGGGTGCCGATGTCGACCACCACCACCCGCTGCGCGCCCATGTCCCGCGCCACGTCGATGGGGATGTTGTCGACCATGCCGCCGTCCACCAGCAGCCGGCCGTCGATCTCCACCGGGGCGAACACCGCCGGAATCGACATGCTGGCGCGGATGGCCCGGGGCAGGTGGCCGTGGTCGAACACCACCTTCTCGCCGGTGGTTATGTCCGTGGCCACGGCGCGGAAGGGGATGGCCAACTGGTTGAAATCCCGGGTGTCGCTGGTATGCACGAACAGCTTTTCCAGCATCATCCCCAGGTTCTGGCCCTGGATCACCCCGATCGGCAGGCCCAGGGTGCCATCGTCGCGAAAGCTCAGCTTCTGCTTGACCAGGAAATCGCGGTCGTCCTGCTTGCGCCTGAAGGGCACGTCCTTGCGTGGCGGCTGGTCGGAGAGCACCTGGCCCCAATCCATGTCCAGCGCGATGCGTTCCAGTTCCTCAGCGCTGTAGCCGGCGGCATAGAGACCACCGATCACCGCGCCCATGCTGGTGCCGGCGATGGCGTCGACCTGGATGCCCTGTTCCTCCAGCGCCTTGAGCACGCCGATATGCGCCAGCCCCCGGGCCGCGCCGCCGGACAGCACCAGTCCCACCTTGGGCGGTGGCGCACCCCAGGCCAGGGCGGACAGCAGAAGGCAGACTACGGGCAGCAACAGGCGCATAGGACGGACCACATGGCGGACGGGATCGAGGGCTGCGTATTATAGGGAGCCCAGGCCTTGCGAGGTGTACCGTGGCGAACGCCAAACCTGTCATCACCATCCATTACTGCACCCAGTGCCAATGGCTGCTGCGCTCGGGCTGGCTGGCTCAGGAGCTGCTCAGCACCTTTGGTACGGATCTGGGTGGGGTGACGCTGCTACCGGGAACCGGTGGTGTGTTCGAGATCGCCTGTGGCGGGGAGGTGCTCTGGGAGCGCAAGCGGGATGGCGGCTTTCCCGATGCCAGAACGCTTAAGAACCGGGTCAGGGACCTGATGTTTCCGGAGCGCGATCTGGGGCACGGCGAGGGACAGCGGCGCGAAGGCGGGGATGGCGCCCCCGAAGGGGCGTGAGATCAGGCTTCCGAGCTGACCGTATCCCGTACATCGAGGGTATTGGTGACTGGCGCTGCGGCGGGTGCGCTCACTTCGGCCGCGCGAATCTCGACGGCGTGCAGGCCCTTGGGACCCTGAACGATATTGAAGTTGACCGCCTGGCCCGCCTTGAGTGTGCGGTAACCGTCCATCTGAATGGCCGAGTAATGAGCGAATAGGTCTTCATCACTGTTATCTGCAACGATGAAGCCATATCCTTTGGCGTTGTTGAACCATTTGACCTTGCCACTGAGCATACCGGCTCCCTCTGCAAAGGACTCCAAGCCTGGAGTATCATTCGACTACAGTTCCAGTGAATCCACACAGACGCCACTACAACGGAACCCTTGGTACCTCGTCGGGTACAGGATGTTTGTAACACCCTTTCAGTCTTAGTCAAGGCAAGGCACTAGGCGGCTGAGACGTGGATCAAGCTCTTTTTTTCCTGCTATTCATCCCGTAATTCGGAATCGATCAGAATGCGTGTAATCGACCCCATCCGACTGGCGGCGGACGACAACGAACATCAGGACGGCGACAACGGTGGCCTGGCGGTGCAGGAAGCCAAACCTGCACTAAAACGGCCAGCCAGATATCGCGTTCTGATGTATAACGATGACTACACCCCGATGGAGTTCGTCGTCGAGGTGCTGGAACGCTACTTCAGCATGAACCGCGAAGCGGCTACCCAGGTGATGCTCACTGTGCATACTCAGGGAAAGGCGGTCTGCGGAACATTTACTCGCGATGTCGCTGAAACCAAGGCCATGCAAGTCAATCAATATGCGAGGGAGTGCAACCACCCGCTGCTGTGTGAAATCGAAATCGAAAGTTAGATCTGTGCTGCTTGGGCTACTGTGCTGCTTGGGCTATGAGGTGAAGCTATGTTGAATCGTGAGCTCGAAGTCACCCTGAATCTCGCCTTCAAGGAGGCGAGGACGAAGCGTCATGAATTCATGACCGTTGAGCACCTCCTGCTGGCGCTGCTGGACAACGAAGCGGCCGCCACCGTGTTGAGAGCCTGCGGCGCCAACATCGATCGCCTGCGTCGCGATCTGTTGGAATTCATAGATTCCACCACGCCCCTGATTCCACAGCAGGATGACGAGCGCGAAACGCAACCGACGCTGGGCTTCCAGCGGGTCCTGCAGCGTGCGGTCTTCCACGTGCAGAGCTCGGGCAAGCGCGAAGTGACCGGGGCCAACGTCCTGGTGGCCATCTTCAGCGAACAGGAAAGCCAGGCGGTGTTCCTGCTCAAGCAGCAGAGCGTGGCGCGGATCGACGTGGTCAACTTCATCGCCCACGGCATCTCCAAGGTGCCCGGCGCCGCCCCTGAAGCCGAACAGGATCAGGACGCCGCCGAGGAGGAGGGTGCCGAGCCCAGTTCCTCCAACAATCCGCTCGAAGCCTACGCCAGCAACCTCAACGAGCAGGCGCGGCAGGGCCGCATCGATCCACTGGTCGGCCGCGAGCACGAAGTCGAGCGCGTTGCCCAGATCCTCGCCCGGCGTCGCAAGAACAATCCGCTGCTGGTGGGTGAGGCCGGGGTCGGCAAGACCGCCATCGCCGAAGGCCTGGCCAAGCGCATCGTCGACGGTCAGGTCCCCGATCTGCTGGCGGACAGCGTGGTCTACTCCCTGGACCTCGGTGCCCTGCTGGCCGGCACCAAGTACCGTGGTGACTTCGAGAAGAGATTCAAAGCCCTGCTGGCCGAGCTGAAGAAACGGCCCCATGCCGTGCTCTTCATCGACGAGATCCACACCATCATCGGTGCCGGCGCGGCCTCGGGCGGGGTGATGGATGCCTCCAACCTGCTCAAGCCGCTGCTGTCCTCCGGTGAGATCCGCTGCATCGGCTCCACCACCTTCCAGGAATTCCGCGGTATCTTCGAAAAGGACCGGGCACTGGCTCGGCGCTTCCAGAAGGTCGACGTGGTCGAGCCCTCGGTGGACGACACCTACGGCATCCTGCGTGGCCTCAAGGGGCGCTTCGAGCAGCATCACCACATCGAGTACACCGATGAGGCGCTGCGTGCGGCAGCCGAGCTGGCCGCCCGCTACATCAACGACCGCCACATGCCTGACAAGGCCATCGACGTCATCGACGAAGCCGGCGCCTATCAGCGCCTGCAGCCCGAGGATCGGCGCGCCGAGCGCATCGACGTGCAGCAGGTCGAGGACATCGTCGCCAAGATCGCGCGGATTCCCCCCAAGACCGTCAACAGTTCCGACAAGGAGCTGCTCCGCAACTTGGAGCGTGACCTCAAGCTGACCGTGTTCGGTCAGGACCTGGCGATCGAATCCCTGTCCACTGCCATCAAGCTGTCCCGTGCCGGTCTGAAGTCGCCGGACAAGCCGGTCGGTTCCTTCCTCTTCGCAGGTCCCACCGGCGTGGGCAAGACCGAGGTGGCGCGGCAGCTGGCCAAGGCCATGGGTGTGGAGCTGGTGCGCTTCGACATGTCCGAGTACATGGAGCGGCATACCGTGTCCCGGCTGATCGGTGCGCCCCCCGGCTATGTCGGTTTCGACCAGGGTGGCCTGCTGACCGAGGCCATCACCAAGACGCCGCACTGCGTGCTCCTGCTCGACGAGATCGAGAAGGCCCACCCCGAGGTGTTCAACCTGCTCCTGCAGGTCATGGACCACGGCACCCTGACGGACAACAACGGTCGCAAGGCCGACTTCCGTAACGTGATCCTGATCCTGACCACCAACGCCGGTGCCGAAACCGCATCCCGTGCCTCCATTGGCTTCACGCTGCAGGATCACACCACGGATGCCATGGAAGTTATCAAGAAGAGCTTCACGCCAGAGTTCCGCAACCGTCTGGACACGATCATCCAGTTCGGCCGCCTGAGCACCGAAGTCATCAAGAGCATCGTCGACAAGTTCCTCACCGAACTCCAGGCGCAACTCGAGGACAAGCGTGTGCAGCTTGAGGTCAGCGATGCGGCCCGTGGCTGGCTGGCAGAGCGTGGCTATGACGTGCAGATGGGTGCTCGTCCCATGGCGCGCCTCATCCAGGACAAGATCAAGCGGCCGCTGGCCGAACAGATCCTGTTTGGCGATCTGGCCGACCATGGCGGTATCGTGCACATCGATGCGGTGAACGACGAGCTGGAGTTCGAGTTCGAGACCACGGCCGAGCCTGCCTGAGGGCAGGTCGCGGTTTACAATCGCTCATGAAAAAGCCCGGCATCGCCGGGCTTTTTCATGAAAGGATTCGCTTAACGCGCGCGGTAGGTGATCCGGCCCTTGCTCAGATCGTAAGGCGTCAGCTCCACGCGAACCTTGTCCCCCGTCAGGATGCGGATGTAGTTCTTACGCATCTTTCCGGAGATGTGCGCGGTGACGACGTGCCCATTTTCCAACTCCACGCGAAACATGGTGTTGGGCAGGGTGTCGACGACAGTACCTTCCATTTCGAAGCTGTCTTCTTTCGACATATATAGAAAAGCCCTCGGTGACAAGATAGGCCCAGAGCAGTCCGGGCGAAAAAGGCCCATATTCTGACAGAAATTCAGAAAAAGCGCTATTTCGTCAGGCCAGGGCGACCCAGCGCTGATTGACGAAGAGCTCGATGGGGCGATACTCGGTCTTATAGGACATCTTGCGACACCCTTTGATCCAGTAACCGAGATAAACCGCATCCAGGCCAAGGCGCCGGGATTCCGCGATCTGCCAGAGGATGCCGAAGACGCCGAGGCTGCGCTTCTCCTCGCTGGGATCGTAGAAGGTATAGACGGCCGACATGCCGTTGGGCAGGACATCGGTGACGGCGATTCCGATCAGACGATCTTCCACCCGCATCTCATAGAAGAAGGCGTAGGGCAGGTTGCTGACCAGGAAGGTGGAGAACTGGCCGCGACTCGGCGGGAACATGTCGCCGTCGGCGTGCCGCTCGCTGATGTAGCGGGCGTACAGCTGATAGCGCTCTTCGGTGAAGCCCGGGTCGCAGCGGCTGACCTTGATGTCAAGGTTGCGCTTGAGAACGCGATTCTGCTTGCGGCTGGGGCGAAAGCGGGCGACGGGAATGCGGGCGGGGACACAGGCCTTGCAGAGCTGGCAGTGAGGACGATAGAGGTGGTCGCCACTGCGGCGGAAGCCCAGTTCGGACAACTCCGCGTAGATCTGGCCGTTCATGGGCTGCGAGGGGTCGAGAAACAGCGTGGTCGCCTGCTCGTTGGGCAGGTAACTGCAAGCGTGAGGCTGGGTTGCGTAGAACTTGAGTCTCGCCAGCTCGGTCATGTCGAACCTCTACATAAGCCTAGCCTGAGTGTAAGTCACCCGCAGAAGGTAGGCCAGGCGGCCATGCTGGCCTGATCCAGGTATTTGGCCAGGTATTCGGAAAAGCGTTCCCGAGAGAGACTGCTCGCACCGAGACTCTGCAGATGTGCGGTTTGCATCTGGCAGTCGATCATCACGAAGCCCCAGGCCGCCAGGTCCCGGACCAGGGTCACGAAGCCGATCTTGGAGGCGTTGTCGACGTGGCTGAACATGGATTCGCCGAAGAACAGCTTGCCCATGGCGATGCCATAGAGGCCGCCGACGAGCTGGTCGCCGTCCCAGACCTCCACGGAGTGGGCCCAGCCCTGGGTGTGCAGTTGCTGGTATGCCTGACGCATCTCCGCGGTGATCCAGGTGCCGTCCGCATCGCGGCGCGGACCGGCGCAGGCCAGGATCACCCGCTCGAACGCCTGGTCGTAGGTGACCCGCAGCGGCGTTTTGCGCAGAGTCTTGGCCAGGCTGCGAGAGACGTGCAGATCCGGCGGAAAAAGCACCGTCCGCGGATCCGGCGACCACCAGAGCAGGGGCTGGCCGGCCTGGTACCAGGGAAAGCAGCCATGTCGATAGGCGCTGATCAGGCGCGCCGCACTCAGGTCGCCGCCGATGGCCAGCAGGCCGTTGGGTTCGCGTAGCGCCTGCTGCAGCGGCGGAAAGTCGGGGCTTTCGCGGGTCAGCCATTTCACCATGGTAGGGGAGGGCGCCTTCTGATGGGTGGAGCCGAAGCTGTGCCGCTTGTGCGTAACAAGCTCAAGAAATCGTCATAACTCTTTGTCAGGACAACGAAAGAATGCTCCAATGTTGTGCCTGAAGGCGGTTCCGGTACGGCCGGCCGCTATCGTGCCATGTTTCGCCGTGGGACTGTAGAAGCAGGGCCCGGGCGATCTAGAATGGCGCACTGTTTTTGATTCACGGTCACACGTTCCGTGTGCGGGAAAAGCGCGCTTGAAGCAATCCAGTTCTGTCAGCCACGTCAACCAATGGCGTGAGCATCTGCATTATCGTCTCAAGGAGGTGGTGCTCATCGCACTGGCCGCCTTGTGCCTGTATCTGCTCATGGCTCTGCTGAGCTACGACCCCTCCGATCCGGGCTGGACCCACACCAGTCGCATCGATCAGGTCCATAACACCGCGGGCCGCGCCGGCGCCTGGCTGGCCGACGTGCTGTTCATGGCCCTCGGCTATTTCGCCTTTGTGTTTCCCGTACTGCTCGCCGTCAAGACCTGGCAGATCTTCCGCAAGCGGCATCTGCCCTGGGAATGGAGCGGCTGGCTGTTTTCCTGGCGGCTGACCGGCCTGGTGCTGCTGGTGATCTCGGGTTCGGTACTGGCCTATATCCACTTCCATGCGGCCTCGGCGCTGCCGGCGTCCGCCGGCGGCGCGCTGGGCGAGAGCCTGGGGCAGCTGTCGGTCGCCGCCCTCAATGTCCAGGGCAGCACGCTGCTGTTCCTCGCGCTGTTCCTGCTGGGGCTCACCGTCTTCACCGACCTGTCCTGGTTCAAGGTGATGGATTTCACCGGCAAGGTCGTGCTCGATCTGCTGGATCTGGTGCAGGGTGGCTTCAGCCGCCTGGCCGGCGGTCGCCGTCAGGCTCCGGAGCTGGACGTCTTCGACGAGCCGGTGTCACCGCCGGTGGCCCGCAAGAGCAAGGCGCGTGACGTGCCGGTTCCGGTCGCCGACGAAGACCTCGACGACCTGCTCGACATCGCGCCCCCGCCACGGGTCGAGCGCGCCGCGCCGCGCATCGAGATGCCGGCGCCCAGTCGCTTCGTCGCCGAGCCGGCGGAGTCCGTACCAGTTGCAGCCGCACCCGTCGCGGCGGCTGCCAGCGTGGCCATGCCCAGCCCGCCGCCGCGCAAGGCTGCGCCGGCGCCAGCCCCTGCGCCTTATGCGCCGGCAGCCGCCGTCACCCGTGTCGATGCGGACCTGGAGGGCACCCTGCCGCCGCTATCAATCCTGGATCGCGCCGAAAAGAAACAGCAGAGCTACTCGCCGGAATTCCTCGAAAACATGTCGCGCCTGCTGGAGGTCAAGCTCAAGGAGTTCGGCGTCGAGGTGCTGGTGGAGAGCGTCCATCCCGGCCCGGTGATCACCCGCTTCGAGATTCAGCCGGCGGCCGGGGTCAAGGTCAGTCGCATCTCCAACCTGGCCAAGGACCTGGCGCGCTCCCTCGCCGTGTTCAGCGTCCGGGTGGTGGAAGTCATTCCCGGCAAGACCACCGTGGGTATCGAGATTCCCAACGAGGATCGCCAGATGGTGCGCTTCTCCGAGGTGCTCGAATCGCCCGAGTACGCGGCTGCCAAGTCGCCCGTCACCCTGGCCCTGGGTCACGACATCGGCGGCAAGCCGGTGATCACCGACCTGGCCAAGATGCCGCACCTGCTGGTCGCCGGTACCACCGGCTCCGGTAAGTCGGTGGGCGTGAACGCCATGCTGCTGTCGATCCTGTTCAAGTCCAGCCCGGAAGACGCGCGGCTGATCATGATTGATCCCAAGATGCTGGAACTCTCGATCTACGAGGGCATTCCGCACCTGCTCTGTCCGGTGGTCACCGACATGAAGGAAGCCGCCAACGCCCTGCGCTGGAGCGTGGCGGAGATGGAGCGGCGCTACAAGCTGATGGCGGCCATGGGCGTGCGTAACCTGGCCGGCTTCAACCGCAAGGTGAAGGACGCCGAGGAAGCGGGCACGCCGCTGACCGATCCGCTCTATCGTCGCGAGAGCATGGACGACGAGGCGCCGCTACTGAAGACCCTGCCGACCATCGTGGTGGTGGTGGACGAATTCGCCGACATGATGATGATCGTCGGCAAGAAGGTCGAAGAGCTGATCGCGCGGATCGCGCAGAAGGCGCGAGCGGCTGGCATCCACCTGATCCTGGCCACCCAGCGTCCCTCGGTGGACGTCATCACCGGTCTGATCAAGGCCAACATCCCGACGCGGATGGCCTTCCAGGTGTCGAGCAAGATCGACTCCCGGACCATTCTCGACCAGGGCGGCGCCGAACAGCTGCTTGGTCACGGTGACATGCTCTATCTGCCGCCGGGTACCGGCCTGCCGATTCGCGTCCACGGCGCCTTCGTGTCCGACGACGAGGTCCATCGCGTGGTCGAGGCCTGGAAGGAGCGCGGCGCCCCCGACTACATCGAAGACATCCTCAGCGGCCCGGACGAGGGCGGCGGGGCAGGCTTCGAGGGGGGTGGTGGCGAAGGCGGCGAGAGCGACGAGGACGATCCGCTCTACGACGAAGCGGTGCGCTTCGTCACCGAGAGTCGCCGGGCTTCCATCTCCGCGGTCCAGCGCAAGCTCAAGATCGGTTACAACCGGGCGGCACGCATGATCGAAACCATGGAAATGGCCGGTGTCGTATCGCCCATGAACACCAACGGCTCGCGTGAGGTCACAGCGCCTGCTCCGGTGAGAGACTGACATCCATGAGGACCTCGATGCACAAGCTGCGTTGCTTCGCCCTGGCCGCCCTGGCCGCCGTAAGCTTTTCCGCCCATGCCGACCAGGCGTCGGTGGGTCGCCTGTCGCAACTGCTGGACAAGGCCCAGACCCTGACCGCGCGCTTTTCGCAACTGACCTTGGATGGCTCGGGTACCCGCCTGCAGGAAACCGCCGGCAACATGAGCCTCAAGCGTCCCGGGCTGTTCCGCTGGCATTCCGATGCCCCCCAGGAGCAGCTGCTGGTGTCCGATGGCAAGCAGGTCTGGCTGTACGACCCGGACCTGGAGCAGGTCACCATTCGCAAGCTGGACCTGCGCCTGACCCAGACGCCGGCGCTGCTCCTGTCGGGCGACATCTCCAAGATCGAAAGCAGCTTCGACGTCACCAGCAAGGACGCCGGCAACGTCGTCGACTTCGTGCTCAAGCCCAAGACCAAGGACACCCTGTTCGACAGCCTGCGGCTGTCCTTCCGCAACGGCGTGATCAACGACATGCAGTTGATCGACGGTGCCGGTCAGCGAACCAACATCCTCTTCTTCAACGTCAAGCTCAACGAGCCGGTGGCCGCGTCCCAGTTCACCTTCCAGGTGCCCAAGGGAGCCGACGTCATCCAGGAGTGATCGCACCCCATGGATCTCTTCAGCACCGCACCCGTCGGGCAGCCCTTGGCTGCCCGCATGCGTCCCGAGACCCTCGATGAATACGCGGGTCAGCAGCACCTGCTGGCGCGGGGCAAGCCCCTGCGCGAGGCGCTGGAGCAGGGTGCGCTGCATTCGATGATCTTCTGGGGGCCGCCCGGGGTGGGCAAGACCACCCTGGCGCGGCTGCTGGCGCAGGTCTCCGAGGCCCATTTCGAAACGCTGTCGGCGGTACTCTCCGGGGTCAAGGAGATCCGCCACGCGGTGGAGGTGGCCAAGCAGCAGGCCGCCCAGTATCGCCGCCGCACCATCCTCTTCGTCGACGAGGTGCATCGCTTCAACAAGTCGCAGCAGGACGCCTTTCTGCCCTATGTCGAGGATGGCACCCTGATCTTCATCGGGGCGACCACCGAGAATCCCTCCTTCGAGCTCAACAACGCGCTGCTCTCGCGAGCGCGGGTCTATGTGCTCAAGAGCCTGGACGACGAGGCTCTCGGCGGCCTGGCACGCCGCGCCCTGACCAGCGCCAAGGGCCTGGGCGAGCGCCAGCTGAGTCTGCCCGACGACGCCCTGGCGCTGCTGCTGGCCGCGGCCGATGGCGACGGTCGCCGACTGCTCAACCTGCTGGAGAACGCCGCGGACCTGGCCGAGGATGGCGGCGTCCTGGACGCCGAGCTGTTCCAGAGTCTGCTGGGCGATCAGCGCCGCCGCTTCGACAAGGGTGGCGAGGCCTTCTACGACCAGATCTCCGCGCTGCACAAATCGGTGCGCGGCTCGAATCCCGATGGTGCCCTCTACTGGTTCGCGCGGATGATCGACGGTGGCTGCGATGCGCTGTACATCGCCCGGCGAGTGGTGCGCATGGCGAGCGAAGACATCGGCAACGCCGATCCGCGCGCCCTGAGCCTGTGCCTGGACGCCTGGGACGTCCAGGAGCGCCTGGGCAGTCCGGAAGGCGAGCTGGCCATCGCCCAGGCGATCGTCTATCTGGCCTGCGCGCCCAAGAGCAACGCCGTCTACCTGGGCTACAAGGCCGCCCTGGCCGATGTGCGCCAGAACGGCTCGCGCGAGGTGCCGCTGCACCTGCGCAACGCACCGACCAAACTGATGAAGAATCTCGGCTACGGCGACGAATACCGCTATGCCCATGATGAGCCTGAGGCCTATGCCGCGGGCGAGGACTACTTTCCCGAAGAGCTCGAGCCGCGCCGTTACTATGAGCCGGTTCCCCGTGGGCTGGAGCTGAAGATCCGCGATAAACTGCAGCACCTGGCGGACCTCGACCGGTCCAGCCCGCGCCAGCGCCGGCGGCGTTCCTGACCCCCCGCCCGCGCCGTTGCCCCCATTCCTAAGCAAGAGAAACGGACATGCTTGATTCGAAACTGGTTCGCACCCAAACCGAGGAGGTGGCCGCACGTCTGGCGACCCGTGGCTACGTCCTGGACGTCAGCCTGGTGGAGTCGCTGGAAGCTCGTCGCAAGGCCGTGCAGACCCGCACCGAGACCCTGCAGGCCGAGCGCAATGCCCGCTCCAAGGGGATCGGCCAGGCCAAGGCGCGCGGTGAAGACATCGCGCCGCTGCTGGCCGAGGTCGATCGCATGGGTAGCGAACTGGAAGAAGCCAAGCGCGAGCTGGATCTGGTCCAGGGTGAGCTGGATGCCCTGCTGCTGGGCCTGCCCAACCTGCCCGATGCCTCGGTACCGGTCGGCAAGGACGAAGACGACAACGTCGAGGTCCGTCGCTGGGGCACGCCGCGTGAGTTCGACTTCGAGATCAAGGATCACGTCGCCTTGGGCGAGACCCACGGCTGGCTGGACTTCGAGACCGCTGCGCGTTTCTCCGGCGCCCGCTTCGCCGTGATGCGTGGCCCCATCGCCCGTCTGCACCGCGCCTTGGCGCAGTTCATGCTCAACCTGCACACCGGCGAGCACGGCTACGAAGAGACCTATACGCCCTACCTGGTGCAGGCCGAAACCCTGCAGGGCACCGGTCAGCTGCCCAAGTTCGAGGAAGACCTGTTCAAGATCGGCCGCGAAGGCGAGAGCGATCTCTACCTGATCCCCACCGCCGAGGTCACCCTGACCAACCTGGTCGCCGGCCAGATCCTCGACGCCAAGCGTCTGCCGCTCAAGTTCACCGCCCATACTCCCTGCTTCCGCAGCGAAGCCGGAGCCTCGGGGCGCGACACCCGCGGCATGATCCGTCAGCACCAGTTCGACAAGGTGGAGATGGTCCATATCGTCGAGCCGAGCACCTCCTTCCAGGCCCTGGAAGAGCTGACCGGCCACGCCGAGACCGTACTGCAGCGCCTGGAACTGCCCTACCGGGTGCTGTCGCTGTGCACCGGCGACATGGGCTTCGGTGCCACCAAGACCTACGACCTGGAAGTCTGGGTGCCGAGCCAGGGCAAGTATCGCGAGATCTCGTCCTGCTCCAATTGCGGTGATTTCCAGGCGCGCCGCATGCAGGCCCGCTATCGCAACGCCGAGGGCAAGCCCGAGCTGGTGCATACCCTCAACGGCTCCGGCCTGGCCGTGGGTCGTACCCTGGTCGCCGTGCTGGAGAACTATCAGCAGGCCGATGGCAGCATCCGCGTTCCCGACGTCCTCAAGCCCTACATGGGTGGCCTCGAGGTCATCGGCTGATGGACTACCTGCCGCTCTTCCACAAGCTCGACGGCCGTCCGGTACTGGTGATCGGCGGGGGCGATATCGCCCTGCGCAAGAGCGTGCTGCTGGCCGAAGCCGGCGCGCTCATCACCCTGGTGGCGCCGGAGATCGAGCCTGAGGTGCGCGCCTTCGTCGAGGCGCGGGGCGGCAGTTGCCGGGTCGAGCGCTATGCGGCGGACCATCTCGCCGGACATTGCCTGGTGATCGCGGCCACCGACGATGACGAGGTCAACGAGAGGGTGTCCCACGACGCCCAGGCCCTGGGCCTGCCGGTCAACGCGGTGGATGCGCCGAAGCTGTGCACCGTGATCTTCCCGGCCATCGTCGATCGGTCGCCCCTGGTGATCGCCATCTCCAGCGGCGGTGACGCCCCGGTGCTGGCGCGCCTGGTGCGGGCCAAGCTGGAGAGCTGGATCCCGGCGACCTACGGGCAGCTGGCGCAACTGGCCCAGCGCTTTCGCGCCCGGGTGAAGACGCGCTTCGCCGATCTCCAGGCGCGGCGGATCTTCTGGGAAGAAGTGTTCCAAGGCGAGGTCGCGGAAAAGGTCTTTTCCGGCCAGCCCCAGGCGGCCGAACAGCTGCTGGAAGCCAAGCTGACCAGCGAGACCGCCACCTTTCGCGGCGAGGTCTATCTGGTCGGCGCCGGTCCCGGCGATCCGGATCTGCTGACCTTCCGCGCCCTGCGGCTGATGCAGCAGGCCGACGTAGTGCTCTACGACCGCCTGGTGGCCCCAACCATCCTCGACATGTGCCGGCGCGATGCCGATCGCATCTATGTCGGCAAGCGTCGCGCCGAGCATGCGGTGCCGCAGGATGATCTCAATCGCCTGCTGGTCAAGCTGGCCCGGGAGGGCAAGCGGGTCCTGCGATTGAAGGGAGGCGATCCCTTCATCTTCGGTCGCGGGGGCGAGGAAATCGAGGAGCTGGCGGCCGAAGGCATTCCCTTCCAGGTGGTGCCGGGCATCACCGCGGCCAGTGGCTGTGCGGCCTATGCTGGCATTCCCCTGACCCACAGGGACCATGCCCAGTCGGTGCGCTTCGTCACCGGCCATCTCAAGGACGGCTCGGCCGATCTGCCCTGGACCGATCTCGTGGCGCCGGGGCAGACCCTGGTGTTCTACATGGGCCTGGTGGGACTGCCCACCATCTGCGAGCAACTCATCGCCCATGGCAAGGATCCGGCAACGCCGGCGGCGTTGGTGCAACAGGGCACCACGCTCAATCAGCGGGTATTTACCGGTACCCTGCAGGATCTGCCGCAGCTGGTTGCCGAGCATGAGGTCCACGCGCCGACGCTGGTGATCGTCGGCGAAGTGGTGGCACTACGCGAGAAGCTGGCCTGGTTCGAAGGCGCCCAGACGACGGTCTGACACCTAGGCCGCGCCCTGGATGCCGGCACTGCTCAGGGCCTCGCGGCCATGGGGCAGATCCAGCTCCAGGGCCGGCCCCTTGGGCACGATACCGGTCGGATTGATCTGCGCATGGCTGCCATAGTAGTGGTGCTTGATGTGCTCGAAGTCCACGGTCTCGGCGATCCCCGGCCACTGATACAGCTCCCTCAGCCAGCCCTGTAGCGCCGGATAGTCCCGGATGCGCCGCAGATTGCATTTGAAGTGGCCGTGGTAAACGGCGTCGAAGCGAATCAGGGTGGTGAACAGGCGCCAATCGGCTTCCGTAAGCCATTCGCCGGTGAGATAGCGCTGGGTCTGCAGCAGCTTTTCCAGGTCGTCGAGGGTGGCGAAGACCTCGTCGAAGGCCTCTTCGTAGGCCTCCTGGGTGGTAGCGAAGCCAGCCCGGTAGACGCCGTTGTTGACCGTCGGATAGATGCGCTCGTTGAGGGCGTCGATGCGCCCGCGCAGGGCCTCCGGGTAGAGGTCCAGGCGATTGCCGGTCAGCTCGTCGAAGGCGCCGTTGAACATGCGGATGATCTCGGCGGATTCGTTGCTGACGATGCGCTCCTCCTGGCGATCCCAGAGCACCGGCACGGTAACTCGGCCGGTGTAGTCGGCCTGGTCGCGCTGATAGAGCTGGTAGAGACGCTCGAGGTGATAGAGGTCGTCACCACTGGAGCCCTTGGCCAGGTCGAAGGTCCAGCCTTCCTCGCGCATCAGCCAGCTGACCACCGAGACGCCGATCAGGTCCCTGAGGCCCTTGAGCTGGCGATAGATCAGGGTGCGGTGGGCCCAGGGACAGGCCAGGGACACATAGAGGTGGTAGCGCCCGGCTTCCGGGGCGTAGCGCGAGGCGCCTTGCGGAATGGCTTGCTCGGGGCGGGCGATCCAGTCCCGACGCTGGGCCTCTTCCCGTTTGAAATGGCCATCCTTGCCATTGTCGTACCAGCGGTCCTGCCACTGCCCATCGACCAACAAGCCCATATCGTCATCCTCCGCTGCGTTGCGGTTAGGAACCCGGGGAGCCGCTCCGGGTTCCTGAGGCGACGTCAGAGCGTCCGGTCGCGCGCTTCCCAGCGTCGCTCGGCTTCGCGCTGGGCGCTGGCCTGGTCCTGGCCCAGGGCGCGCAGGGCCACGGCCAGGGTGGCGATGACCGCCAGGCGCCCATAGGGGTCTTCCGCTTCCCCGCGCCAGGTGGCGGCGAGCAGGGCCGGATCGAGGCGCTCCGGCTTGACCTGGCGACGCTCGGTCAGCGCCGGCCAGCTTTCGTCCCAGGCTTCGCCGCCACGGGTGCCGTAGAGGTGGGCGATGACATCGGGATTGCGCTCGACTTCACCGCCTTCGCCCTTGATGACGATGCTGTCATCACCCAGCAGACGACTGGCCTCGCGGTGCACCTCCTGGTAACCCGGATGGAAGATGCTCTGCAGGATGCAGCGCGCCTGGCTGGGGTTGAGCAGCCGGACCAGGGAGTGGATCGGCGAGCGCAGGCCGAGCTCGGCCTTGAGATCGATCATCCGCTGCAGGGCCGGCATCCAGGCGGCCAGCGGCAGGAAGGCCGGCTGACCGCGATCGAGCA
Organism: Pseudomonas sp. RIT411; assembly: GCF_003057735.2. Lineage (NCBI taxonomy): Bacteria > Pseudomonadati > Pseudomonadota > Gammaproteobacteria > Pseudomonadales > Pseudomonadaceae > Pseudomonas > Pseudomonas sp. RIT411. The sequence goes on along the minus strand of NZ_QBIZ02000007.1, from coordinate 128,625 downwards.
GGGCGTCGACGTCCCGCCAGTCAGTGGCGGTCGGCATCCCCAGGTCGGCCAGGCACTGTTCGGTATAGAGTCGGCCCGCGGTGTGGGTACCACCGCCATGCATGACCACCCGCACGCCACTGCCGGCCAGGCATTTCACCGCCAGCAGGTACCAGGGCAGGTGACGCTTCTTGCCCGCGTAGGAGGGCCAGTCGAGGTCGACCGTGAAGCCAGGCGGCTGCAGCCGCGCCCGGACGGCGCGGGTAAAGCCGGCCAGTTCCTCGGCGCTCTCTTCCTTGTGTCTGAGCAGCATGAGAAAGGCACCGAGCTGGGCTTCGGTCACCTGGCCGTCGAGGATCAGGCCCATGGCCATTTCCGCCTCGGCCTCGGTCAGGCTGCGGGCGCCGCGCTTGCCCTTGCCCAGGGCCCGGACATAGACGGCGAAGGGGTGTTCTTCGGGCGTGGTGAGGGTCATAGGCAATTATCCGGTTTCGGCAGGCCGGCCAGTTTGGCGCCGAGCTTGGCCGGCGCGCCCTTGAACAGCAGGTTGAGCTGCAGACTGGCGCCCAATTCCGGGCCCAGCGTCTGGGCAATGTACTTGATCAGTGGCCGGTTGGCTGGTGAAAGCTGGAATTGTGCGTAGAAGTCACGCAGCGCCTGCAGCACCTGCCAGTGGCGTTCGGTCAGCTCGATGCCTTCCTTGAGTGCCAGTTGCTGGGCTACTTCGGGACTCCACTGGGAGAGGTCGCGCAGATAGCCTTCGGGGTCGAGGTCGAGAGGCATGGCTAGGTCCAGCTGATGACCTTGGCGCAGCTCACGCTCAGGTCGACGAAGGTGGGGTAGTCGATCAGGGTCACGGCCCGCTCGGGTTGCAGGCGACGCGCCTGGACGTCTTCCGCCAGGGCATAGAGGGCCGCCTCGGCCGGGAGTTGCGTCAACAACTCCGCCGCCGCGCTGCCAGAGCGCAGGGCCTCGACGGCAGCGCCGGTGAGCAGAACGGTGTCCTCGCCGCGGACCCAGCTCAGGCCGTCCAGGGCACCGGCGTCCAGTAGCGGCGAGCGGGAAAACAGGTGCAGGGTAGTCAAATGGAAATCACCTGGTCATGGTCGTGGATCAGCGCCATCAGCCCCTCGGGCTCCAGCGGAGTCACCCAGGCGGGCAACTGCTCCGGCGTGATGCCCAGGCGGTGTAGGGCGGCGGCTTCAGCGTAGATGGCCTCGACACCGAACAGCGGCAGCGCAGAGAAGTTGGCGCTCAGGTCCTTCTGCTCGATGGCTGCACTGTCGGCCGCCAGCAGCTGGGTTACGCCAGGACCCGCGAACAGCAGCGCCAGGGGCAATTCGAAGGCACCACCGGCCAGTACGATATCCAGCGCCTCGCGCGGACCGGGGCCGCTCAGGGCCGGTTGGCGGGAGATGACGAGAGTACTCCTGGCCATGCTAGTCGCCTCCAAAGCAGAGCAGGCGATCGGCGTCCTGCACCGCCTCGTGCAACTGGCCCAGGCCGGACAGCTGCCAGGGCGCCCGCACGTTCACCGCGCCCTCACGTTCGTAGCGCCGCGCTTCGTTCTCGTCCAGCAGCCCCCGCTTGAGGGCGGCGGCGATGCAGACCACGGCGTCGATCTGGTGGCGTTCGATCAGCTCGCGCCAACGGGCGGGCAGATCGGATTCGTCCTGGCCACTGACCAGGGCGTGAGACGCGTTATGGACGCCGTCGCGGTAAAGAAAGAGGCGCGACAGCTCGTGACCCCCGGCCAGCAGCGCCTCGCAGAAGCGCAGGGCCCGACGCGCCGAAGGCGCCTGGGGTGGAGAAAGGACAACGATGGCAAATTTCATGGATGTAAAAAGGCCCGCCGAAGCGGGCCTCTTGGGCTACCGCTCGTGATCAATCGTTGTTGCTGGCGAATCCGAAGATCTGCAGCAAGCTGATGAACATATTGTAGATCGAGACGTACAGGGTGATGGTAGCCATGATGTAGTTGTCTTCACCACCGTGCACGATGGCGCTGGTCTGGAACAGGATGGCCGCGGCGGCGAACAGCACGAAGCCCGCGCTGATGGCCAGTTGCAGGCCGCTGATCTGGACGAAGAAGGACAGCACCACGGCGCCCAGCAGGATCCAGAAGCCCGCCATCAGAAAGCCACTGAGGAAGCTCATGTCCTTGCGGCTGATCAGGGCGTAGGCCGACAGGCCGAAGAAGGCCAGGGCGGTCATGCCGGCAGCGGAGGCGATCACGCTGCCACCGTTGGGCAGGCCCAGGTACATGTTCAGGATCGGGCCCAGGGTGTAGCCCATGAAGCCGGTGAGGGCGAAGGTACTGACCAGACCCCAGCCGCTGTCGCGGGTCTTCACGGTCAGGAAGAACAGGCCATAGAAGCCGATCAGGACCACGAAGATGTTGGGGTAGGGCAGTCGCATCTGCTGCGAGACGTAGGCGACCAGGCCGCTGAACGCCAGAGTCATGGCCAGCAGGGCATAGGTGTTGCGCAATACACGGCTGACGTCCCGCGGTTGCGCGATAGCAGGGTTGTAGGCGTATTGACGCTCGTTCATGGTGTACTCCAAAGCTAAATTAACGGTGTGATGTACCGTACGACCCCGAAGATAGCAAATGTTGCTTAAGGATCGCTTGCGACTGTTTGACAGTGTGTTGCCATCAGGTACTATGCGCCCCTCTTACGGAAGTGTGGCCGAGTGGTTTAAGGCAGCGGTCTTGAAAACCGCCGACTCGCAAGGGTCCCAGAGTTCGAATCTCTGCGCTTCCGCCACCTGCAACACCCTGAAAGCCCCGCATGACGGGGCTTTCGCGTTTCTGGGCGCACGACTTCAGCTAGCCTTTATATGAGGCCGGTTTCCGTAACTTTAAAGTGAGTTTCCGTAACTACCGGATCAGCGGGTAGGGTCAACGACTTCGCCGACGCGCCGGTAGACGGTCTCGGTTATGCGCTTGTCGGTATGGCCGAGGAGCTTCGATGCGCGCCCCAGGTCCTCAATCTCGGACGCTGCTTTAGGTCGGATGTCCCTGAACTGGAACTGGCGAATAGCGGCGGCCAACATCTCATCGAGGCTTTCCAGCGCTGCCGCTGCAGCATCTATCCGTGCCTCGTCGAAGCGGATCCGGAGCATGCTCGAAGTCAGTCGGCGACCGTCTGGCGTGGTGACCAAGTACGGCCCGACCACTCCCCGGTCCTTCCGCTGCTCCAGCAGCTTCTTAACCAGCACGCCCAAGGCGGTCGGCACCTCGCCGGCTAGAAGCCTGATCCGCAGCTTCTTGGACGTCTTGCCTTGGGCCACCAGCAGGAACCCGTCCTGGATGTCGGCGGCACGAGCGACCAGCACGTCGCTGGGCCGCTGCGCCGTCAGGTAGGCCAGGTCCATGGCGTCACGCAGCTCGATGCAGGCGTGGGCGTAGACCGCATTCCATACCTCGTCCCGTGCATAGAAGTCCCGTGGCGTTTCCTTGTTCTTCCGCACGCCCTTGGCCGGGTTCTCCATGTTGGTGATCCCCCATTCCCTGGCGATGTTGTAGACGTGGGATAGCAGGGCGATCTCTCGATTCGCCCGAACCTTCGCTGTCCGCTTGTCCCGGTACTGGGCGATGACCTGCGGCGTCACCGCCTCGACTGGTGCATCGGAGAACGCTGCGCGCAGCTGCTTCAGCGATAGCAGGTTGTCCCTCTGTGTCCGGGCTGCCTTAGACGGGACAATCTCCCGCTCGTACCGATCAAACACATCTCCCAGGCGCTTCATGGACTTCGGCATCGTTGTCCGTTCGAGCCGTGCCCATTCCGCTTTCGCCTCGTCGAGGTCCCCGCCCAGCGGAATCTCCTTCTGTCCCCCTCCCGGCAGAGTCTGGTTGTAGTAGTAGGCAACCCAGACCCTTCCAGACTTCAGCTTCCTGGTCCGCCTGATCATCCTTGGCGGCAAATCCCTATTCCCTGGTTCCTTCGGGCGCATCTCAACTCACTCTCGATAAGTCCAGCGCCCAGGCGTCGGACGCAGCATTGGTGGCATTCGGCTTCACGCCGGCCAGCTTCAGCCGGGCATAGACGCGCCCTACAACCGGGCGGCCGGCGGCGTTGCGTTCGTAGCGCCACCCGTGCGCGTCCAGCCAGGCGCATTGGGCAGCTTTCGACTTGCGGCCGATCATGGTGGCCAGCTCCTGGCCGTCGAGGAACTCAGATACTTCGGGCATAGGGAGTCCTTCGCCGGCCGGCGGCCAGCGGTGCAAGATGATAGGAGAGGGGTGAGTCGAATAGCTGGCGCGTTCGGCTCAGGTGACGAGGCGTTTACCGGTCAGATAGGTAGGTGGTCTTGTAGTAGCTGACTACCTGGGGGCTGCAGCCCAGGGCCCTGGCGACTTCAACTCCAGCGAATTCCTGCTCCAGCAAAGCCAGCACCAGGCGCTTCGTCTGTTTGGCCTTCTGCGAAGGCTTGACCAGGTCCTCGCCGCGCTTCTTGGCTCGGTAGTACCGCTCGCGCACTGCCTCGTAGGCGATACCGTAGCGGTCGGACACCTCGCGCAGCGTGAGCCGCTCGCCGCGCACCAGGGTTTTAATGGGTTGCCGAGCCATGTCAGTGCCCTCGTGCTGGATCAGGTGGTGGGGGATTGCAGCGCAGGCACGCGCACGTGCCGACGCGCTGGCCGCTGGTGCGGCAGTAGATCGGAGAGTTCACAGCCTTTCTCGCTTAACCAAGGTTTCTTTGCTATCCATAATAGCGGTCCCGATTAAATGGAGTTTCCTGTGAAAAAATCCACTTTGAAGATTCTCAAAGAGGTTTACGATAAACAAACGCTCGGTGTGTTTGATGCGATTAAGATGGTCTCTAGAATAACTAATGATCATCGTGATTTTTACCCTCTTGCCAGTCTTATTAGTTCCGGATATTTAGGTTTTACTGGGCCTATCCCTGATAGTCCTAAGTTTGCAGACACTTATATGACGCATCTGTTACAGGCATGGGCCCAGGGCGATGGGCCTCAGATCTACAAAAGCGCCCACACTATGGGCGGTACGACGAATGACAACTCTTATTTTTATTTGGGTGGGAAGGGTCTTGAATACCTTTCTGATCGAAAGGCCGATCGGGACAGGATACTCGTCGTTGCAATAATCAGTTTATTGTCGGCACTGATTGTTGCCGTAGCGTCTGAGCCAATAAAGAGATACTTGAACGAGCCTCACGCCGTATCGTCCAAGTAGTTATTTTGCAGATTAAGCCGCGACGATACTGGGAGTGATTTCCTGGGCTACACGCCACGGATCATTGGCCCGGGCGATCGCCGCCATGTGGGGAGGGCTGACGCTGTTCCCACACATGTGCACCTGCTGGCTCTTGGTGAACGCCTTGCCGTCGGCGCCGCGGTCGATCTGGTAGTCCTCCGGGAAGCCCTGGGCGCGGTACAGCTCCCGCGGCTGCAGCATGCGCAGGCCGATGTCCACCACCACGTAGGGCGTGCCCTGGATGGTGACGGTGACCAGGGCCAGCCTGTCCTTGGTGGTGACCGTGGGCGACGGCTCGTCCGGCCGACTGGTGTTGTCGGTGCCGTAGTAGCTCATCAGGAAGGCCGCCACGCGCAGAGCGCCGGCTTCTACCTCGGGCGCCAGCTGCAGCTCGACCACCGAGGTCTTGCCGCCGCCGCCCGCGGTGACGGTGGGCGCTGGCTCGTCCACGCCCTGGCCGATGGAAGCGCCGAACTGACGGGACAGGAACGCGGTGACCGCGCCATGGTGCTGGCCCGCGGCGCTGATGGTGTGCAGCGGATCCTGCGGCGCCCGGGCATCGCAGTTGCCGCGCAGGTGGGCGAGGGTGGCCACCGCCAGACGCTGCTGGCTGCCCGAGTTGGTCACGGTGGTCATCGGCCGCTCTACGCTGTGCGCTAGCGTGGTATTGAAGCCGCCGTTCGCCTGCTCCAGGAAGGCAGTGCAGACGCCCATGGCGTGGGCCGCACCAGCCGGACGCTGGCAGTTGCCGCCGCTGGTGATCGTCGGCATCGGCTCGTCGGCAGCAGCGCCGCCAGAGTCGAAGCGGAATTTCACCAGGTGGGCAGCCGCCACCGCGTGCTTGATGCCGCCAGCCATGACCGTGCCCAGGGGCTTGTCCAAGCCGGGCACCCGAGGCTCTTGGCCGTCCCGCTCGCCGTAGCCTACCGACACCAGGGTCGTCGCTACGATAGCCCGGTGGTTCTCGGTCAGGACGCTGCCCAGCGGCGCGCCAGCATCAGCGGGCTTTCCGGCATAGGCCGGGCCGCCGAGGCCGATCAGGGTGGGGCTGGCGATCGCGAACGAGCCACCCCGCGGCCAGGCGGTGACGGTGTGTAGCGGATCGGCAGTTGAAAGCGCGGCTTCCCGCGACCAGTTGGCAATCGGCACGATGAAGGGATCCGCCGAGTCCAGCACGAACTTCCGCATGCCCTTGGCCACCCGGCGCAGCGTGGCGGCCGCCAGCGGCTTCTTCCGCTCGAAGATCGAAGGGCACGGGATCGACCAGTCGATGCACTCGCTGGCGCTGCGCCACTTCTTCTGCCCCTTGGCCGGGGCCTTGGCGTGCGTCGGCGCCGGCCAGACGATGGGCTGGCCATCGCAGCGGGCGATCATGAACAGGCGCTCGCGGCTGGTGGGCGCGCCGTAGTCGCAGGCCCGGCCGACTTGCCACTCCACCTGGTAGCCCATGCCCTGCAGCAGTTGGACGAAGCGGCGCCATGTCTGGCCCTTACGCTTCGGGTCCGGCACCAGGAACTGCTGGTGCACCGGCACGCGCTCGCCCTGGGCGGCCACAGTGCCGTCGACCTTCATCACCCGGCCGGTAGCCTTGCACCGCTTGGCGATCAGCGGGCCCCACTGCAGGATCTGCTTCACGTTCTCCAGGCTGATCACCCGGGGGCGCTTCTTGCCGGCCCACTTCAGGCCAATCCAGGACAAGTTCCGGATCTCGCGCTTCCGCGGCTGGCCGCCGGCGGCCTGGCTGTGGTGGGTGCAGTCGGGGCTCATGTGGAACCAGCCGACCGGGCGGCCCGCACACTCGGCATCTGGATCACCGTCGAAGACGTCGGTGGTGAAGTGCCGGGCGGTGGGGTGGTTGGCGGTGTGCATGCTGATCGCCGCCGCGCTGTGGTTCTTGGCAACCGCCACAGGGCGGCCCAGTCCCATCTCCAGCCCAGTACCGGCGCCGCCGCCACCGCAGAAGAAGTCCACGATGATCTCGTCGTCCTGGCTGCTGAAGCCCAGGCCGTACTGCGTTTTGAAGTCGAGCGAGGCCCGCCGCTGGAATGCGGTCATGTTAGGATTCCTTCAAATGGGTTTGGTTGAACAGAATGCTATTGCGGGTTCAATCTTATTTCTGAGGTATTTTGATTTGAATGAAAAACAAGTTCTGGGATTTAATGAATTTCTAGTTGCGTTCGAAAAAGAGTCGGCACGTGGCTGTGCAGTTCTTACTCTTTGTGTACTTGAAGATGCCTTGCGGGATCTCATGGCTCGAAGAATGCCGCTAGCTTCAGAGAGCATGCACAGAAACCTTGCACCGCCTGGGAGGCTTGATTTCTCGATTGAGAATGCCTATCTGATTGGCGTCCTGTCGAAGACAGAGATGCATGATTTCAAATACCTAGTAAAGATACGTAATCAGTTTGCGCATAATGCGATGCTTTCAATTTCCTTTGACGATGCCCGAATTGCATCTTTTGTCGGAAACTTGGAGTTTCCTAAAAAAGTAGAGCATCCATATGAGGGTGATAATAGAACCATATTCGCCCTGTCGGCCACGATGCTATATTTCGCGTTAATAAATAGGATTAATGATTTAGAGCGAATTAGTGTTGCGGAAGAGATAGTCATGCTGGCCGAGATGGTTTCGTGATACGTGTTGAGCCTGACCGATGACCGAAGTGCCTATCTGTCCTGCGTTAATAGCTTAAAGACAAGGTAGGCACTCAGCTTGTGCAGATAGGCCGCTTATGCGGCCTTATCTTCGGTCTCGGTGATCACGCCGCCCTGGATCCATACCTGCTGGATCCCCGCCGGCACCTTTGCCATTGGCTCCTTCATCGTCCCGGCCATGACTGCGCTATCGAGGTCGCCGGAGCGGGTCAGGCTGAGCAGCAGCTTCAGCGCCTGGGGGCGGGCGGTGGGCTGCAGCACGTCGAAGCGATCCAGCAGGACCAGGCGGATGCCGGACAGCCGCGCGATGGCGATAGCCAGCAAGGTGTCGGCGCGCCACTTCTCCGATTCCGAGAGCAGGCCGTAGAGACGCCCGCCGTAGGTGATCTCGATCTCGGGGGTGATGACCACCGGTTGCCAGGTGGCCACCGCGGCCTGAGCCGCCAGCAGCTCGTTGAACGGGTCCAGTGCGCCAGCCAGGATCTCGGCGGGGATGCCGGTGGGCGCCAGGGCCTCGGCGATCAGCGACCAGGCCACGACGTCGGCATGGTGCTGGGCAGCGTTGGCTATCGCCGCGTCGCGGCCGACGATGGCGCCGTGTGCATCCAGCAGAGCCTGGTGCTTGGCCCGAGCCTTGTCGCGCTCCTGGCGGATCTCGGTGATGGCCTGCTCGGCGTTCTGCATGGCCTTGGCATCCGGTACCGCGGCGGCCTCCTGTTCCAGGTCCGCCAGCTGCTCAGCAGCGGCCCGGGACTGGTCGACATCGCGCTGGCTGGCGGTCACGGCGCGCTGGGCGCTCTGCAGATAGCCCTGGTACTCGACCAGGCGGCGGGCGGCCTCCGGCTCGGCGACCTGCTCTGGCGCCACGTACGCCACCAACTGGCCGCGTTCCACCAGCACCTGGCCCTGGCAGTGCGGGCAGGCCAGCGGATCGTGCGCGGGCTCGCCGGCTGCGGCGCGCTGGGCCTCGGCCACCTTCGGCTCCCATTCGGTCACTCGGGCCTGGTCGGCGCCGAGTTTGTCCTGGCGCCGTTGCAGCAGGTCAGCCGTCTCGCGCAGTGCCGCGACCTTGGCCTGGCGCTGGGAGGCGGCCTGGGCGTTGGCCTTGTGGCCACCCAGGGTCTGCTGCGCTTCGGCCAGGTCGCTGTCGAGATCGGACAAGGCCTTGGCGGCGTCAGCAATCTGCTCCTGGGTGACGGTGGTGGGTGGCAGCTCCGGCTTCCAGGCCTCTGCCTTCTGGCTGCCGTAGTTCTCGCCGGTGATGGCCTTCCAGGCGCCGCGCGACTCGGCGGCGTATTCCTTGGCTTGGGCCTCGGCGGCGGGGAAGCCACCGCGCAGCAGCGGCTTCACCTTCTCGAACTTCGCCAGGTCGGCGCCCTGGGCCTCGAGGCGGCGGGCCACCTCGGCAGCGCCGGCGCCGGCACCGGTCAGCTCGAAAAGCATTTTCCGGCGCTCCTTACCATCCAGGGCCGCGAACTTCGCAGCTTCCAGGACGAAGGGCAGGAACGGCGCATCGGGAATTACCACCGATTTACCACCCGGCAGCATCATCCATGCGGTTTGGCTTTCGCCGGCGGCGTCGACGTAGGCGACGTGGGCCTCGCCTTTCTTGGCATCGTCATTGACCAGCTGGCCCAGGTCCTTCTTCAGGGACACCCGGCGCGGCTGGCCGGTGAACGCCATGCTGATCGCATCTAGCAGGCTGGACTTCCCGGCGCCGTTGTCACCCGACACCAGCAGCAGGGGCTCAGATACGGCAAGGGCTGCATTTCGCAGCCCCTGGACGTTGGTAACGGTGATATTCGTGACGCGCATGCTGGTTACTCCATCGAGACGACTTCGTCGAGGTCCTTGGTGACGCGGTAGGTGTTGTGCAGCGGGTTCTCCGCTTCGCTGTCCACGGCGATGACCTTGTCATCGAGCAGGCGGACCACCAGGGCGCGGGCGGCATCGCTACCGATGGCGAACCGGCTCTGCAGGTAGTCGATGGTGACCACCGGGGTGGCGCGGGCCAGGACGGTGCAGATGTCGGAATAGGGGGCCACGCCGTAGACCGTTGGCGGGACGCCGGTCGCCGCATCCTCCTGCTCTTCATCCTGCTGATCGGGAGCTTCGCCCCCGGCTGCGACGACATCCTCGGCACTGCCGCCCAGGCGCTCGGCCAGCTCTTCCGGGCTGCCCAAGAGGTCTGCGACCTGCATCGGCATCTCGTGCTGGTCGCGCTCGGGCTGGATGGCGTCCAAGCCTTCGCGGTAATCGTCCGGCGCTAACACTAGCAGGCAGAGCTTGCCGGCTGAGTCGGTCAGCTCGTGCTTGTCTGGAGCAGAGGCATCGACCTTGGCCGTGACGGTCAGGGCCTTGGCTTCTACCTTGATGGCGCGCACCTCGATCGGCACCGATGCGACACCCCGGGCGCTGATGATGCTGATGGCGCGGGTGACCGCTTCCTCGGTCTTCTTGGTGAGGCGGTCAATCACTTCCTGCTGCGCTTCCTCGTTCAGCTTGTGATAGGGCGCCTTGAGGTTGTGCAGCTCGAAGCGGTTCATTTCCACCAGGTCGTGGACCAGCAACTCGTGGGCGAGCTCCGAGGGCATGCAGCCGTGGCGTTTGGCGCTGTCGATGATGGCGCGGTGTTCCGGTTTCATAGGGCGGTTCCTACTGGTGGGCGATCTTGTTGAGCGACTGCAGCTGGGCGTCGCTGAGGTAGGTATGGGCGCCGTAGCGCTCGAACTGGTCGCGGATATCAGTGGTGAACTGGATCTCCCAGTCGGTATCCGCGCCGTCCTCAGCGGCGGCCAGCAGGGCGGTGAACTGCTCGACGCGGTCAAACAGCTCCTCTACGGTCCGGCTGGCCATGTGCATCACCCCATGTCGAGTTCTTCGTCCTCAGCCTGCTGCTGCTGGGCGGAGACGGTATCGGTGGCTGGCTGATCGTCCTGCTGCTCGGCCTGGGCGCTGGCGCCGTCCGGCTCCTGGGGCTCGGGGTCGCTCGGAGTGAGCACGGTGTAGTCACCCTGCAGCGCGGTATCCAGCGCCTGGCTGGCACCAGTGTCGGCCCGCTCGTCCAGGCTGGCGGCTTTGGCCATTTCGATGCTCATCGGCAGCCACTTGAAGAGCCGCCGGGTGGCCGTCTTGCGGCCCATCTCGACGTAGTGGTCTGCCCAGGGGCCGGTGATGATCAGATTGCCGCGGTTGTCGCGCTTCGCCCTGTTCTTCTCCGCCGACTTGTCGCGGATCTGGTCGACCTGCTCGCGGCTCATGACCTCGAAGGCATGGCCACCGCCGACCAGCTTCGCCACCGCGTAGAAGGCGATGACCTCGCCACGGTCGCCCAGGGCCGGTTTGTGGTGCAGGCGTTCGTCCAGGCCGTAGGCATAGTCGAACTCGTCGTTCTCGCAGACCTCGTGGGCGCCGATGCTGATGATCTGGCCGGAGCGGCGCGCCAGGTCCAGCATCCCCTTGTAGCCCATGATGATCTGGACTTCGGTCTTCGTGGTGCGCCACTCGTTGCCGACCTTCTCGCGCTTGTCGAAGGGGATCAGGTAGATGTGGCCCATCGGGGTGTTCGGCTCCAGGCCGAGCATCGAGCACTGGACCGCGGCGCCCAGCAGGGACTCGACGGTGCAGTTCATGAGCTTAGGCGTGGTACGCATGGCGCCCAAGGCGATCCGGAGCATCCGGTCCGGGTCCAGGTGCTTCGGCAGCACCTGCTTGAGCATGCCTTTCTGGCTCTCGAAGAATTTCTTCACGTTGCCAGCGCCAGCATCTGTGGCGGTCTGGGCCAGGATCTGGCGGGAATTGCCGGCGCCGCCTTGGGCGGCCGCCTTGAGCTGAGCTTGGGACATGGTCGGTTTCCTTACTTGAGGCGGAAGACGCGGGACTTGGTGGTCCGCTTGAACTGTTCGAGCAGGGCGGGATGCGCCTCGCCGAATGCTGTTTGGTCGAAGCGTCGGGTCTCCTGGGTCTTCCAGGTGGCCACCGGCCGGCCCTGCACCGTCAGGGAGGTGCAATCGAGCATGAAGACCTTGATGTGCTCTTCCAGGCGGTCCCGCTCGTTCTCCAGCCGCTTGAGCTGGGCCTTGATGCCGGACAGCTCCGCTGCCATGGCCGCCGTGGTGGGATCGGCCTCGATGCTGGCGCCGGAGTCCTTGTCGAACAGCCTCAGGATGTCGGTCACCGCGGAGGGTGGCGGTGGGTCGCGTCGCTGGATCCGGTCCCAGAACTCGATCTCGGCAGTGCGGATCGCCTCGATGGTCTCGGCGTCGCGCTCAACTCGGTAGATCCGGAAGTCATCGCCGCCGATCAGCACGCCGAAGACGCAGACCTGGCGCCCGGTGACCATGAGCCCGTGCATGGCCTGGGCGGTGTAGTGCACCGGGATCGCGTCAGTCTGTTCCTCGCCCCAGGCCTGGGCCTTGAAGGGAGAGACCGTCTTGATCTCGATGTTCTCGCCGCTCTCGGCCTCGGCATCGATCTCCGCGGCCATGAAGTCATGCACCGGGTCTCGATAGCGCTCGCCGCGGCGGACGATCACCATCCCGGTCTCCTCGGCCAGCAGGTCGATTACATAGGGCTCCATCCGCTGACCCCGGGAGAAGATTTTCGCCTTGGACGGATCGTCCGGGCGCCGCGGCTGGATCTTGTCCAGGTAGATGTCCAGCGGCGTGCGCCAGGGGCTGATGCCGAGGATGCCGGCGACATCGCTGCCGCCCAGGTACTTCTGGCGGTCGAGCTGGCCGACCGAAACGAGTGCGTTCATGGGTGCTCCAGGCTCAGTGCGTGGCGAGCCAAAGGGTCATCAGGAGGGCGTAGAGGACAACAGCAGCGAGGCCGCCGCCGAGCAGGGCGCGGCAGATCGGTCGGCATCTCACGACGCGACCTCCACCGACCAGCGCCGACCAGGCCGGCGCATCATTGGGGAGCGGATCGGGGTGTCGATCAGCCTGGTCTCCGGCGGCAGGCCCAGGGCCTCGGGCAGCGACTGCCTGGCGCGCAGCAGCAGGGTGTGGCGTGCTTCGGCGTGGGCGACCAGGTCGTCGGTGGTGCTTGGCGCAGGGGAAGCGGTCATGCCGCAGCCCCCCGCGTCTTGGCCCAGACCTTGGCCACTTCCTGAGAGATCCGAACCCGGTTGTGATCGTGGGTGCGGTCATCGATGGCGCCCAGGGCATAGGCCATCTCGTTCATGCCCTCGGCGATGCCGTCGCCGAAGGCGGGAATGCGGGCGATCCACATCTCCACCATGCGTTGGGCGATTTCCTGTTCGGTGCTCATGCTGCCTCCTTGCGGCGCTTGGCCAGTTCGGCGGTGAAGAAAGGTTCGTGCTCGGCCAGCAGCACCCGGCGCCACTCCATCAGTTCCTTAGCGAGGGGGAGGCTGATGCTGGCGAGGGTCATGTAGGCCTCGTTGAACTGGCGATCGCGCATGCTGGCCAGGGTTTCCAGCAGCACCACCTGGCGCTGCGGGTCGATCTGCATGTCACAGTGGATGGCGAAGGCCAGCATGGTGCTGGGGTTGGCCGTGTCGATGTCGTGCTCGAGCTGGAGCACTTGCTCGTGGGCGCACTCGAGCGCCCGCTCATGCTGGATGGCGATGGTCATGGTGTGGGTCTCGATGGGCGCCGGACGGCGCGGGATAAAAGGCCGGGCTGCAACCGGTGGGGGCGGTGTGCAGCAGCCCGGCGAAAAGGTGCCGGCGTCAGGATTGAGCCGTAGCCGGCGGTGATGTAGTGCCAGCGCCTGTTGTGTGCTAGCTGGCGCGACTCCGTCTTCTGCATCGGAGGCAGCACTATCGCGCCGGGGCATGCAGGCCATTGCTGACTGGCAAGCCTCTGACGCGACCCTCGGTACAGGACCCGGCGTACCGACCGGGCAGTGCTGCTTCCGATGCAGCCTGGCGAACCAGGCCTATTTGTCCATGTAGCCGATGATCACCATCGGCTGGTCCTTGACGGGCTTGGTGTACTCGACGGCGCCGAAGAAAGCGGCGCAGGTCATGGCGAACACGATCAGATAGATGCGCATGGTGCTTTCCTCGGTTGTCTTCCCGTCTGGCCCTGTTGCCAGGGCCAGCCAGTGAAAACGGCGCATTGCTTGCGGGTCTCTCGCGCGGAGCGGGCTAGATGCCCTCAATCAGCCGTCCCGGTCGCCCCTCGGGGTCGCCTTCGCGTGGGCAGGCTTTCGGGCCTGTCTGATTGCCGGTCGCCGTAGAGGCAATGCGGTCTGTGATTTCTTTGTTGCGTCGGATTGTGAAAGAGCAGGGGCGGTGGAGCTGCCCGGCCAGTGGTTGCTGGCTGTGAGTTAAAGTTACAACCCTGCTTTGTAGTCTGCAAGCAAAACTTGTAATTCTTTCCAAGAAAAAGTTGTAGGGCACAAAAAAGCCCGCGCTCGGCGGGCTTTTCGTGTGGGGTCGTTCAGTCAGTGGCAGGCACCTCCCGCCAGCTAAATTCGTATCCAGTGCCGCTTTGATCAACGGACAGGCCATCCACCTCACGCATCTCGTCCACAACCCGCTCCCAGTCGTCGTCGTGGTCCGTATCCAGGCGCTCGACCCTACACCTCCTTTCTAACTGCGCTTGCGGCTCGGCGATATGTGCGTTGATGCGGCGACACAGCCGCTCATAGCTGGAGACTTGGACCTGTTTCTTGACTACCTGGGCATTGCTGCGGGACATGGGTACCTCCTTACTGTGACACTGTTCAAATATACAGTATGCGACACAGAGCGGAGCGACAAGGTTCCAGGCGGAAAAAAGCCCGCGCGAGGCGGGCTTGCTTGTGGTGCGGGCGTTAGCGAGTGAGCATCACACGCGTTGTCTTACCGTTCGACACCGTAATACGGTTCGTCAGCCAGCCGCCTTGGTTGGTGAGGCCAAATTGGCTAGGGGCCTGCCATCGAACGGTGGAGGTAACGAAGTACCGACCAGGCGGCACGTCGGTAAATTTGAAATTCCCGCTGCCATCGGCTTGGGTAGTCAGGATGTACGAATCCTGGCGCGTATCCGCCGCCTGCAGCGGTGAGCGCAGCTCATAGTAATGCCTGTACCACTGCTCGGAGTACGAAGTTATCGGGTTCAGTGTTACCTCTGACCCAGCACCGAATTTGACATCACCGCCGACGGTCTTCATGAAGGCTTGCCCTTCGACGACTCCAGTTCCTTCCTTCGGCAGGGCGTTATATTCAGCAACGGGGAAGGCGATCCTCGGCTGAGGAGCCGGCTTGCTAACGCAACCCGCGGTCAGTGCCAGCGCCAGCGTCAAAGTGCCTATAGTGCAGCGGTATAGCCTCATGTATTACCTCCATGTCGTTGATGTCCGTATTCTAGCCGCTCGATCCTTTGTAGGCTCAGAACGTGACAGGCTGTTCAGATAGCGGGGTGGGCGGTAGGTGATTGACCTATCCTTTGGGGCGTCCAGCACGTTCGGCTATGAGGTCGGCCAGTGCATCAGCAATCACATGCGAATTCGCTTCGAGCGAGAGCATGTGCTGCTCGACAGCTTTGCCGACGTCGACGGAGCCACGATCAACGACCCAGGCCGTCAGCTCCTCGATGGCCATGCCTAGGGCCAGCTGATTCTCGTTGAGGCGGTAGAGCAGGGCGAGTAGGGGGTCTTCCATAGCTACCTCCAGGGCAAAGGCTCAGCATAGGCCGGATCGTGCCGACGCAAAAGAAAGGCCCGGACTCCTGTGCGGGCCTTGGCTCAATACCTTGGGGGCTGATCGAGCCCAGGCATTTAGCGTAGACCATGGGCAAAAAAAAGCCCGCGCGGGGCGGGCTGGTGACCTTCTTGACCTCATGATTCGGCGTTAGTCGGTATCTGATTCAGCTGGCGCAGTTGACGTTTGCGACGGACTATCAACGAATCTCGGCTCCTCTTTATGAATGCGGTCAGTCATATAATATAAGCCAAGAAGAGTGGTGATAAGCATATTGTATGTCGCGAAGGTATACGCTGCAACTAGTGGCCACTTGATGAAAGGTGCCATTTCTGTTGGGAGTATATCCTTGGCTGCACTAGCCGAAAGATTAATTCCACTTCCAGCAAAATAAAGTATCAATGATACAAATGATAGATATCCGAACATAAAGCATAAGAAGCGTCTTCTGGATAAATTCTCGGGCTTGACCCGGCCTCTAATCTTAAGTTTTGGTGGGATGCCAGGCATGGGCTTATCCATCGACTCCTTATTGAAGGTGGCAATGGCGGCAAGTGATGCAATATAAAATCCGCTCAATATTTGCAAGTAGCTAACAACACTGGCTATTGCGCCGGTGCTACCAAATACAGGTATCTTCCCATTCGAAAGAGCTAGGAGAAAAACGGTTAACACCGTTAATATGCCTGGCAGCCATAGCTCATCAAAATTCTTATCTTGGCGCTGTATTCGCAGATAGGCGAGTGGCATCAACAGTCGGCGCAAGCTTTGCATTTTTGCACCTATTTCAGAGAGTTCATCTTGATTATGAACGTTGGATCTAGGTTCATGGCACATTGAGGAAGGCTATAATCTACCTCAACCATTTCAAGCTTGCCAAACAGAATCTCCCCAGCATCCTCCCTGAATGTAGGGACCTTCACGGATCGCTGCTTGCCTTCGTTGTTGTTGAAGACAACTCGGATATCATGATAGTCCTTTGTGCGAGCATATCGTTTGACTGCATTGGCAAAATTAATTGCCTCGTCACCTGTGCTCTTTTTTTCAGCTGTGATCTTTATGACTTGCTCGACACGTTTTAGGCATGGCTGCTCGTCTAGGTCATGAATGGTTTCGTTTTTTACAAGCTCAATATACTTGAGTTCCCCTTCTTCAAGATCCTGCCGCAAGCTTTGCTTGCTGTAATGATCCATTACAAAGGTGGGGTGGCATTTTTTTATTGCGTTATCGGACGGATCTACATAATCCCGGGTAAGGTAGTGCTTTAGGAATTGGTTCATTATCCTGGTAATCTTTGTTTTGCCGATTCCCGGCGAATCCTCGAGCCTCATTTCAAACTCAAGACCGCCATCCTTGATAGGCTTTGTATAGATTACTGCATGCGCGGAAACAGCTACGCCCTCGTCTTCTTCTTTCAGGGCTGACCTGACATCGCCAGTCGCGAACTTTGAGAATGCGGGGTCGGAAATTTTTTTGTCGGAATACTGAAACAGAATATGAATTTGGCCCTTCACCTTTTCGATACTCAGGTCTCTGATTCGAATGGATGCGGTGCCTTTATCTATTACAGTGAAGAATTTCTTGTCCCTATAGACCTGATCAAGTATCTGGAAGACTTCCAGTATTTGATATGTAGGCGCATCGGGAGGCACTTGTGCAAGGTGAATCCCGTAGAAATGTATCCACCGCTGGTTCTGGTCAAGCATGTTCGCTCGCTCCTTGAGTCAATAATTTTCGAATGTCACTGCACGATCTTGCTCGGCGGCACGATGGCGCCGACGGGGTAGCAGTGCTGAATCTGCTCCCAGGGAATGCTGCGCCGCCCGAAAGCGTCATTGATCGACATGAGGCTGACCTCGTAGTCATCCGCCCGCAGCAGCTCCTTGACCATGCTCTCGCCTTCGTCGTGGACACCGTGCAGCTTGATGTAGACGTATTCGCCTGGCACCAGGTCGCCATTCGGCTCGATGATTGCCACCCAGCCAGATCGAATGGCAGGGGACATGGAGTCGCCGCGTAGGCGCAGCGCATAGGCATCCTTGTCCTGAGTGGGAAATTTGATGTGCCCCTCGCTGGGACTCAAGGCGGTCCAGTAGCCCTCCGCACCGAGTTGGGCGGTCCCGACGATAGGGATCTGCCGGAAGGGGGAGGTGATGGGGATCGGCTGGCCGACGTTGGACTGTTCGGCATCCGGGCGCGAGCCGCCAATGAGAAGGTGCTCGGCGGAGGTGCCGAGGATGACAGCCATCTCTTCGACGCGCTTTCGCCGCGGCTCAGTTTCTCCCGCTTCCCACTTCTGGACAGCCTGAGGCGTCACGCCGAGTTGTCTGGCTAGTTCCGATTGGTTCAGCCCGCGCGCTTCGCGTGCGGCTGTGATTCTAGAGCCGATGCTATTCATGCGGCCCAGATTACAACCTTGGCTTGTAGGTGGCATTGCAAGTTTTGCTTGTATCATTTCGTCCTTGCCTGTAACTTTTGGTTGTAGCCCAACTGACGAGGTCCTTGTTATGCAGCAGGAACAGAACGCGCCGACTCGCGCAGCTGTAGCGGCTGGTGGCCAATCGGCCCTAGCGCGAACGCTGAAGGTCACCCCTCAAGCAGTCCAGCGCTGGTGCGCACTGGGCAAGGTTCCCGCCGAGCGCGTCCTCGAAATCGAGGCAGCTTCCGGGGTTTCGCGTCACGAGCTGCGGCCGGACATCTATCCGATACCCGAGCCGTCCCAACTAGCGTCCTAACCATGAACACAACCGCATTGAGCCCTACCAGGGATGACATAGCACGGGAGATCGAAACCCTGATCTTGCAGCGCGTTCCGCGCGTAAGTCAGAAGCAGATAGCCCTGGAAGTCGGTTGCAGCGAATCGACGGTTTCTCGATGGAATGAGGACGAGTACCAGCGCTGGGCGAAGGTGCTCGCGCTGTTGGGCCTGCGTGTCGTTCCAGATAGTGCGGTGGTGGTGACGGCCGAGTACCTCTCGGCGCTCGAAACCATGGCACGCATCGGCCTCAAAGCTGAGAAGAAACGCCCAGGACCCCTGGGCTGGGATTGAGCTGTGCCCACATTCCAGATCAACGACGACGAGCGAGAAGCGCTGCGCGGCCTGCCTCACCTGGCAAGGCTGACGTACACCTTCGGGCTTCGTCCGTTCATGGACTACGGCACCGGCATCGTGGGGCTCAAGCGAGGCATCTCGTGGAAGTCGCTGGCCGAGGAGCTGTATGTCGAGCCGCACCAGGGCATCAAGGGTGGAGAGCCGTCCGAAAAGGAGCTTCGTCGCGCCCTGGTATGGCTGCAGAAGGTAGGTCTGGTCGGACAGAACCAGGCCGATAGACGACTTGTTTTCCCCTTACTGCTCGCTCAACGGGATCAGTCCGCGCGAAATAAAGTGGGCAGTAAGTGGGCAGATGAAGTGGGCAGAGAAGAGGGCACTTCGAAACCTAGTAACCACGCGGGTTACGACGGACAAGAGGGCAGGGAAGCGGCAGGGGGTGAGTTTCCGAAAGTGGGCACACCTCCGGTATCCGGTAAAGACAATCCTACTCCTCCTCCGCGCGTGAGCCCGGAGAGCCGTTTCCCGATGCACGACAGCTGGGAGCCAGCCGCCAGGACCTGGAAGGCCACGGCGATGCGCAACGGCATCGGCAACACCCCTGTTCAACCCCAGACCCTCCTCGAATTCCGTTCCTACTGGATCTGCCGACCGGACAAGTACCAGTCCCAAGGCCAGTGGGAGCACGAGCTCGCCCAGAAGATCATCCGAGACCAACGCCATGCCCAATCGAATCCCGGAAGAACCTATCAAGCCCAAGCCGGTACTCACGCTGGTGGAGGGCGCAAGCTCTCTGCTCCAGAAATCGTCAAGCACCACATCGCCGAGCGAAAAGCCCGAGAAGCCCGGGAAGCTCAGGCAGGACCTGCTGGACAAGCTCTGGACGAAGATGGCCGAGATGTACGGGCACCGCTGGACGGCGAATTTTGGCGTCACAGCTGACCAGGACAGCGTCTGGGCGACCGTACTGCACGACGTGAGCGGCCGCCAGATCGCCAACGGCCTGACCCTGCTGGTCGAGAAGGGCGACGAGTTCGATTGGCCGCCGCCGGCGAACGTCTTCCGGCAGCTCTGCCTGCATGTGCCCGGCCTGCCCACCGAGGAGGAGGCCTGGGACCAGGCGCTGCGCGGTGAGTACAAGCACGACGCTGTCCGCGTTGCCGCCAAGCAGACCGGCACCTACGACCTGCGCACCGCGCGGCCGGACAACAAGACCCTGCGCAAGACCTTTGCGCGGAACTACTCGATCGTCCGGGCCCGGGCCGTCATGGGCAAGCCGCTTGAGGACACGATCCCCCTGGGCATCGAGCACGAGCACAAGTCGCCGATGCAGGTGCAGTTCGCCCATAGCCACCAACAGGCGCGGGACCTCATGCAAGCCCAGGGCATTCCCAGCGATCCAGCGCAAGCCCGCGCCATGCTGCTCGCCAAGATGCGTATCCGGAGAGACAACCATGCGTGAATTCTCCGCGGTGGAGTTTGTGGTACCCGGCAAGCCCATCGGCAAGGGCCGCCCCCGTATCGGCAAGGTGGGCGCCCATGCCCGCATGTTCACGCCAAAGGAAACGGTGGCCTATGAGGGGCTGATCGCCCACGCAGCGCAGATCGCCATGGCCGGTCGCGACCTGATCCCGCACCCGGTCATGGTCGAGCTGCAGATCCTGCTTCCGATCCCTCAGTCGAAGTCGAAAAAGTGGAAGGCCCAGGCCGTCGCCGGCCAGGTATTCCCGACCACGAAGCCCGACATGGACAACGTGATCAAGG
This sequence comes from Pseudomonas sp. RIT411, assembly GCF_003057735.2. Classification (NCBI taxonomy): domain Bacteria; kingdom Pseudomonadati; phylum Pseudomonadota; class Gammaproteobacteria; order Pseudomonadales; family Pseudomonadaceae; genus Pseudomonas; species Pseudomonas sp. RIT411. The sequence continues at coordinate 108,300 of NZ_QBIZ02000007.1, read as the reverse complement.
CGATCTACGACGGCCTCAATGGCGTGGTCTGGCAGGACGACGTCCAGGTGGTCGACGCCATCGTGCGCAAGCGCTACGCCGAGACGCCGTGCGTGCGCGTGCGGATCGTGCCGCTGATGACGAAGGAGGCGGCGTGATGGGCATCTACTGGCTGCTGATCCTGCTGGCGCACCTGCACAACCTGCTTGGTCTGCGCTCTCAACGCTCTGTCCGGCTTTCCTGTGACTGGCTGGGCGATGTAGAGGGGCAGGGCGATGACTGATCTCGTGATCCGCACGCCCGCCGATCGCGAGCGCCTGCTGTCCTTCCTTGCCGGCCTGGACCTGTCGAAGCCGCGGAAGATCGCCATCACCGAAATCCGTAGCCAGCGCAGCGATGCCCAGAACCGGTTGCTGTGGATGTGGAACAACGCCATCCAGAAGCACCTGGCCGAGAGCTTCGGTCAGTTCGCCAGCGCCGAGGAATGGCACGAGATCCTGGTGGCGCGGCTGTGGCCCTGCGAGATCCGCAAGGTGGCCATGCCAGGACCCGCAGGGGGTGAGTTCAAGATCGGCCGCGCGAAGACGAGCGGGTTCACCCAAGCTCAGATGGCCGAGTACCTCGACCTGCTTGACCGCTACTGCGCGGAGCACCTGGAGCTGCTGCTGCCACACCCCGAAGACCTGATGCTGGCGATCTACGGCCAGAGGCGGACCGCATGATGACCTTCCTGTCGTACCTGGTCCCCCTGATCGGCGTTGGCATCGTCGGGCACGGCTTGCTCCAGCTGAAGCGCGAGAAGGAGGCCCGGGAGCTTCGCCGGCTGCTCCGTGACCGCCAAGACCAAATCGAGCGCCAGGCAAAGTGTCGCCTGTAATTCACCCGGCAAGGATGCCTGCAGTTGTCTGCGCCGCCAGGTGGCCGCGCAAGTCGCAATCCAGATTTCCGAGGTATCCCAGATGCGCCTGAGTTCAGCCCGAGACGAGTGGTTCAACGCCTACTACCGCCCAGGGGACGGGACCAACCGCCATTGCGAGTCGCTGGCGTTAGTCGGTCCCTACCAGAGCACCGAGCGCGTGCGCGGCGTGGCCGGTCTGGTAAGCGAGACTATTGGCGCCCACGTCCGCAGCGTGGTGGAGCGCCTGCCGGCGGACCTGTTCGCCTTCGGCAACCACCTGTATCACCCGGACAGCAACGACCTGTGGCGCGAGGTAGCCGAATGGTCGGTGTTCCAGCTGGCCTACCTGCGCGGGCCCAAGATGTACGCGAAGAAGCACGCCAAGGCCGAGTTCGTCGCCATGGCGGTGCTATACCGGTACCGGCGCCAGCACCAGGGCGGACAAAGTGCGGCGCCCGATCCGTTGCCGACCCCTGAGGCCTTCCGCACCTTTCTCGATTACACCTACGGCGTCGAGCTTGACGCTCGCAATTGGGACCGGGAATGGGAGGAGTTCGTCCAGGCTTGTTTCACCGCCTGCAATGACCTCGACAAGATGGCGCTGGGCCCCGTCGCGGGCCTTCTAAGGGCGATGAAGTGTGCGGCTTGACACAAATGTGCGGCTGGCGGCATGATTTATCCATCGTGTGAAGTAGCACCCCATCAGAAGCCTCGGCAGATTCGTCTCCCGGGGCTTTCTTGGATCTGGCCATTGGAGATGACCATGGATCGATCCGAGAGAAGGCATCATGCGCAACGCGTGAAGGCCAAGTTCTACCGAAAGCAGAGTGCCCATGAGGCGTGGACGAATGACGCCAGGATGGCGGGTATGTTCGCCAACCACGGTAAGGTCTGCTCCTGCTTCATGTGCGGCAATCCTCGCCGGTATTTCCACGAGCTGACCATGCAGGAGCGGCGCGCTGATGCCGCGGGATGGCCCCTATGAGCCGAAGCCACAGAAAGACACCTATCTTCGGAATGACGACCTGCGAAAGCGAGAAGGCCGACAAGGCCAAATGGCATCGCAAGTTTCGTCGTGCGGCGAGAATGGATGTCGAAGGCAGCCAGTTCACCAGCTTCCGTCAGTACGGCAGCACCTGGTGCATGGGGAAGGACGGCAAGCAGTACGTGTCGGACGCCGCAAAGCGATTTCCGGGCTGCCTGAGAAAGTGAACAACGCCCGGCTCCGGCCGGGTCTTTTATGCACGCTGTCTCATCTCGAGGTGTGACTTGCGTGGGCCAGTTGCCTGCTCGGCAAGCTGACTGCACATGCGCGCCGCGATATCTCCCATTGAGCAGATATCGATGATCGCAAGCAGCGGCCCCTCGTACACAGCTGTGTTGTGAGTTACTGCATCTCGGACTGTCAGAACCCGGTGATCAGGATTGACATCGCTTCGATCAAGTGTCACGTCAAAGTTCATGGGGAAAAACGCTTGCACGTATGAGCACAGGCTCATCCTCTCGACCCGGTTGCGCATGGTCCACTCCTCGCTTGATCAATGCGAGGCAGTCTGGCACGCGTCGGTACGCTTCGCTCAAGAGAAAAAGTGGCGCTTTTCGATGGTGCCCCTAGGCCTTTTCGAGTGCTTCCGATACCGCGGACTCTGAGACGAGATCTGCTGCTGCTTCGGCCAGGGCGACAAGTTGATTGATAAATTCCTGAGTCAATGGATCCAGAGATGTCATCGACCTCATCGAATCAATGCAGCTTTCCAACTTCCGATGGTCCGAAAGCGCATTTTCGAGATTCACGAGCATTTTGTGCAACCTTCAGGGCGAGTGGTGGCGAGATTCTGAACGCTCTGAAAGTATTGTCCTAGAGCATTTTGTCAGCGAATAGATACCATCCGGCTGCAGATGCGCCCCCCCTAACTAGAGGGGCGGGATGCCTCTAGCGCTAATCTGACCGCTACTTCCTCTACCAGCTCTTTCGTACGCTGCGTGAGTCCTTCGAAATCTCGAAGGACCTCTTCTAGCTTGGGGTCATCCATGCTCAATCGGTGAAGCTCGTCGAGCCGGGCATTGAAATGCCGGTGCAGACGGAGCAGATATTGCCGCGATGGGCTGTCTGGTACGGGAAGGAAGCTGTCCACGAAGCGCTCTCCGGCGACTGTTCTAGCGTGGTTATCGCCTAGCTATCCCTAATCTTTAACGTCTCGCTTAGGCGGGCCTTTCGCATTTCTGGAGTACGCAAATGGACCCATCCGATCTGGGCGGCGGAAACCCGACCGGGTGGTTCACCGCTGGCGGTATTGGCCTCGCCTGGGGCCTGACCTGGCTCCGCAAGTTCTACTCCAGCACCAACGCCTCCGTCGCGAATGATCGCGCCGAGAAGGACATGCTGGAGCGCTTGACCGAAGAGAACAAAGACCTTCGGACGACACTGGAGACGGTGACGAAAGAGCGCAACGAGATGTACCGAACGGTGGGCGAACTCACCGGGACCATGAAGGCAATGAAGTCGCAGCTCGACCTGCAGGAAGCCCAGATCAGCCAATTGACGAGCGAGGTCTCGCAGCTACGGCAGGCCTTGCAGAGGACCGGTTATGAACGGCGAAACCCTGAAGCGAGCTAAAGCCTGGTGGCGACGGTACGAACTGTGGGCGCTCGGCGCGCTTCTGGTGCTGAGCGGCGGAATTTTCGGGTACCAGGCCGCCATGTACAGCGCTCACCGAATCATGCTCGTGGAGCTCGCCGCGATCCGTGACGCCTACGACAAGGCGCTGGGCAAAAAGGATCAGCGGCTCGAAACCCTCGCGAGCCAGACCGGTAAGGCTGCTGAGGTTGCCGCCGGAGCAGCGCAGCAGGCCAGCGAGGCTGCGGCCAAAGCTGTTGAAGTTGCAGGCCAAGCCCAGGCACAGGACCTGCCTCGATAGGAGCGTAGTGATGAACCGTCCCCGGCCACCCACCGCCCATTGGCCGCAGCTCGTTCCGTCGCTTGAGCTGCGGGACTGGGCCATGGCCACCTTCGTTCGTGAGGGTGGGCGGCTGCGCAACGAGGACCACATCCACCTGCTCGACGCGGACATCGGCTTTCTCTGGGCCAGGACAGGCTTCGTCAAGGCGAGCCGCCTGGTGCTAGGCCAGGCCGAGCAGGTCGCGTTCCGTGCCGGTGGGTGGCAAAAGGCGAGGGCAGAGCAGCAGATGGTTGAGTGGTTCGGCGGCATCCCGGACTTCCTCATCACCCTGGCCGCTGACTATTGCGCCGAATGCAGCGACGCCGAGTTCTGCGCCCTGGTCGAGCACGAGCTCTACCACATCGCTCAGGAGCTGGATGCCTTCGGCGCCCCAGCGTTCACCCGGGACGGCATGCCCAAGCTGAAGCTGCGCGGCCACGACGTCGAGGAGTTCGTCGGCGTGGTGCGTCGGTATGGCGCCAGCCCGGACGTGCAGCGCCTGGTGGAAGCCGCGAGCAGCCGCCCCGAGGTGGAGAAAATCAACATTGCGAGGGCCTGCGGAACCTGTCTGCTCAAGTCGGCCTGATTGACAGCACATTGACGGAAGTACCCCTATGGCCGCCCTGAGCAACGATGTGAAAGCCTTCATCGTTCAGGCGCTGGCCTGCTTCGATACCCCCTCCCTGGTGGTGACCTCTGTCAAGGAGGAGTTCGGCGTCGACGTGAGCCGCCAGCAGGTGCAGTGCTACGACCCCACGAAGTACCAGGGGCGCAACCTGCACCAGAAGTGGCGCACCGTCTTCGACGACACCCGGAAGCGGTTCCGCGAGGAGACCGCCGAAATCCCGATCGCCAACCGTGCCCACCGCCTCCGCACCCTGAGCCGCATGGCCGAGAAGGCCGAGGGGATGCGCAACCTGGCGCTGACTGCCCAGCTACTGGAGCAGGCTGCCAAGGAAGTGGGCGACGTCTACGTCAACCGCCAGACCAAGGCCGAGATGCCGCACAACGATCTGCCGCCGACCCGCGTGCAGGTCGAGGTGGTGGACGCGAGGGTGCGCGATGCCGACGCTTAACGTGCCCCAGGCGCAGTTCCTGCAGCTGCCGCACAAGTTCCGGGGGTTCGTGGCGGGGTTCGGTTCGGGTAAGACCTGGGTGGGCTGCGCAGCGCTGTGCAAGCACGTCTGGGAGTGGCCCAGGATCAATTCTGGCTACTTCGCCCCGACCTACCCGCAGATCCGAGACATCTTCTTCCCGACCATCGAGGAGGTCGCTTTCGATTGGGGCCTCAAGGTCCGGACGAAGGAGAGTGACAAAGAGGTCGAGTTCTACAGCGGCGGCCGGTACCGCAGCACCACAATCTGCCGGTCAATGGAGAAGCCCCAGACCATCGTCGGCTTTAAGATCGGCCACGCCCTGGTGGATGAGCTGGACGTGCTGCCCGCGGCCAAGGCCCAGCAGGCCTGGCGCAAGATCATCGCGCGGATGCGCTACAAGGTGGATGGGCTGAAGAACGGGGTGGACGTCACCACGACCCCCGAGGGCTTCAAGTTCGTCTATCAGCAGTTCGTCAAACAGCTGCGCGAGAAGCCGGCGCTGGCCGGCCTGTACGGGCTGGTGCAGGCCAGCACCTTCGACAACGAACTCAACCTGCCGGACGACTACATCCCCTCGCTGATGGAGTCCTATCCCGAGCAGCTGATCATGGCCTACCTGGACGGCCAGTTCGTGAACCTGACCTCGGGCACGATCTACACCGCCTATGACCGCAAGCTCAACGGCAGCCTGGAGACCATCCAGCCCGGGGAGCCGCTCTTCGTGGGGATGGACTTCAACGTCGGCAAGATGTCGGCCATCGTCCACGTCAAGCGCCTGGGTATGCCGCACGCGGTCGACGAGATCATCAACGGCTACGACACGCCGGACATGATCCAGAAGCTCAAGGAGCGGTACTGGCTCTATACGGGGACCGAGTACCGCAACACCCGGCTGATCCGGATCTACCCGGACGCCAGCGGCGATTCCCGCAAGTCGGTGCGCGCCAGCGAGACGGACATCTCCCTGCTCAAACAGGCCGGGTTCATGGTCGTCGCCCCGGGCGCCAACCCGCCGGTCAAGGACCGCATCAACGCCATGAACGCCATGTTCCGCAACGCAGCGGGCGAGCGGCGCTATCGCGTGAACGCCGACAAGTGCCCGACCTATGCCGACGACTTGGAGCAGCAGGTCTGGGCGGAGAACGGCGAGCCCGACAAGAAGCAAGGCAACGACCACCGGCCCGATGCCGGCGGCTACTTCATTCACAAGGAATACCCGATCACCAGGTACTCCCTCGCAGGCGTCGCATAATGGGTGTCAAACAGTTCCTCTCCGACAAGCTGGTCAATCTCGTGGCAAACCTGGGCACCGAGCGGGACAAGGCGTCCCATTCGAGCTACCTGGTGTCCACCCTGACCGACCAGCAGCTCCTCGCGGCCTACCGCAGCAGCTGGTTGCCGCGAAAGATCATCGACATCCCCGCGCTCGACGCCTGCCGGCGCTGGCGTGGGTGGCAGGCCTCCAAGGAACAGATCCAAGCCATTGAGGCTGCGGAGAAGAGCCTGGCGCTCGTCGCCCGGGTCCACACCGCCATGATCCGCGGCCGGCTATTCGGGGGAGCCGCGGTGTTCATCGGCACTGGTGACCGCGACACGTCGACCGAACTGCGGCCGGATCGCATCGGCAAGGGTGGATTGAAATACCTGACCGTCATGAGCCGGCGCCACCTGAGCCCGACCGAGATCGAGCGAGACGTCCAGTCGCCGCGCTATGGGATGCCCAAGGCATACCGGCTGGCCGGCTCCAACGTCGAGATCCATCCTTCGCGGTTGGCCATCTTCCAGGGCGCCGAGCATGCGGACCCTGAGCTGGTTGAGGGCGCTGGCCACGGCTGGAGCGATTCGGTCCTGACCTCGGTCATGGAGGCCGTCAAGCAGAGTGACGGCACGCTGGCCAACGTGGCGAGCCTGGTGTTCGAGGCTAAGGTCGACGTCATCAAGATCCCGGACCTGATGCAGAGCCTCGAGGATCCCCGCTTCGAGAAGCTGTTGCTGGAGCGCCTGCGGCTGGCCGCCATGGCCAAGAGCATCAACGGCGCTCTGATGCTCGACTCCCAGGAGGACTACCAGACCAAGACGGCCAACTTCAGCACGCTGCCCGACATCATCGACCGCTTCCTGCAGAACGTGACCGGTGCTGCGGACATCCCGGCCACCAGGTTCCTCGGCCAGTCCCCAGCCGGGCTCAACGCCAGCGGGGAGTCGGACCTGCGCAACTACTACGACCGGATCCAGTCCGGCCAGGAGCTGAGCGTGCGGCCCGCGCTGGCGGTGCTGGACGAGTGCCTGATTCGCTCGGCACTGGGCAGCCGGCCTTCTGAGATCCATTACGTCTGGAACAGCCTCTGGCAGCCCACGGCGACGGAGCGCGCGACCATCGGCAAGACCGTCGCCGACACCATCAAGGTGATCAAGGACACCGGTCTGTTCCCGGACGCCGCGCTTTCCAGCGCCGCAGAGACGGCCCTGGTCGAGTTCAGCGTCCTGCCCGGCCTGGAGGCGGCCATGGAGAAGTACGGCGAAGAGCTGCCAGACGAGGAGGGCGGCGAGGGCGATCTGGACCCTGATGGCCAACTCGATCCCGAGCCCGCACCTACAACCTGAAGTAGCGCCCAGCGCCAAGGAAAACACCATGCTCCTGCACGACTCCGTGTCGGTTTCGGCTGTCCGCCGAACCACTGACGGCTACCTCGTGGCCGAGGCCCGGGTAGCGCGCACTGGCATCCAGGACTACCTCGGAAGCGAGGTCGGCAAGCCTGAGATGCCCATCGTCCGGCTGTACCGCCCGCCCGAGGCCGTATTCGCCGAGGACGCCATGCGCTCCTACGCCTATCGGCCCATGACCAACGGCCACCACGGCGACGTGAACGCCGCTAACTGGAAAGAACTGGCTGTGGGCCAGACCGGCGCCGAGGTGCTGCGCGACGGCGAGTTCGTCCGCGTCCCGATGGTGGTGATGGATGCGGCGGCTATCCGCGATGTCGAGGGCGGCCGCCGCGAGCTCTCCATGGGGCTGGAAGCCATCGTCGTCTTCGAGGATGGCGTGACCCCTCAAGGCGAACCCTACGACGCTCGCGTGGAAAGCATGCGGATGAATCACCTGGCGCTCGTTGATCGGGCGCGAGGTGGCGAGCAACTACGGATCGGGGACCAGCGCAGCCCCGGTGCGAATACCCCTGCGCACCCCAACGACAACGGAGGCCATCCCATGGCTGATTCTCTGCGCACGGTCATCGTCGATGGCCTGTCTGTGCAAACCACTGACCAAGGCGCCCAGGCGATCGAGAAGCTGACCAAGCAGCTGGCCGACGCAGGCGTCAACGTCAAGACGCTGACCGATGCTCACACCGCGGCCATCGCCGGCAAGGACCGCGAGCTGGCAACCAAGGACAACGAGATCGAGAAGCTGAAGGGGCAACTGCTCTCCGACGCCCAGATCGATGCTCGCGTCCTGGCGCGCGGCGACCTGATCGGCAAAGCCAAATCCATCGCCGACGCCGACTACAGCGGCAAGAGCGACGACGAGATCCGCAAAGCTGCCGTGGTGGCCAAGCTGGGCGACGCCGCGGTGGCCGGCAAGAGCGCCGACTACATCACCGCTCGCTTCGACATCCTGGTCGAGGACTCCAGCGATCCGGTGCGCCAGCACCTGAAGACGCAGGACGGCCAGTTCCAGAACCCCAACGACAACGGCCAGGCCGCCTATGAGGCGCGTCTGGGTGATGCCTGGAAAGGAGGTGCCAAGTAATGCCGTCCATTCAGACCAGCTATTCCGAGAACATCCGCGCCAGCGTACCGGGCCACATCCCGGACATGACCCACGCTGACCTGGTCTCCCGTACCGTCGAATCCGCCGCTGGCCTGGCTTTCGGTGTGCCGGTGTTCCAGGGCACCGCCGACAAGGCCGTCCACGTCTTCGCTACTGGCGACACCGCGGCCAAGTTCGTGGGCGTGTCGGTCCTGGACCGCTCCGCCAGCGGCCCCAATGGCTACGTCCAGTTCGAGTCCGCGCGCATCCTGCTCAACGGCCCGATCAGCGTTACCGCCGCCGTGGCGGTCAAGGCGAGCGACCCGGTAACGGTCACTGCCGACGGCACCTTCAGCAACACAGGTGGCATCACGATTCCGAACGCTCGCTGGGACACCAGCGCCGCGGCCGGCGCCGTCGCCAACATCTTCCTCAAGTAAGGAGCCGACATGCGCGCCCCCTTCAAGCTTCTGGACGCCCAGGCCGCCCTGGGTTTCGTGATCTCCCAGACCACGCACATCGAGCGCCAGGTCAACGAGATCGTCTATCCCGACATCCAGTATCCCGGCCTGGTGCCGGTCGATACTTCCGCCAGCCCCTGGGCCAAGACCGTCACCTACTTCTCCTCGGACAAGTACGGTAAGGCGGACTGGATCAACGGCAACGCGGACGACATCCCGCGCGCCGGTACCGAGCTGACCAAGTTCGAGACCCAGATCCACACCGCCGGCATCGGCTACGGCTACGGTCTCGAAGAGATCAGCCAGGCCGCCATGCTCGGCTACAACCTCGACGGCGAGGATGCCAAGGCCGCGCGCCGGGCCTACGAGGAGATGGTCGACCGTGTCGCGCTCTACGGTGACAGTTCGAAGGGCTTCTCCGGCCTGGTGAATGCGCCGAACGTCACCGCCGGTTCGGTTACCAACGGTAGCTGGGCAACTGCCACGCCGGACAAGATCCTCGCCGACGTGAACAACCAGCTGGCAGGCCAGGCTCAGGGCACGCTGTACACCGCCCTGGCAGACACCCTGCTGCTGCCCCTGGACAGCCTGAACCTGCTGGCGACCCGCATGGTGAGCGACCTGTCCACCGAGACCATCCTCAGCTGGCTGCTGCGCAACAACGTCTACACCGCGCAGACCGGCCAGCCGTTGACCATCCGCGGTCTCCGCGGGCTGGAGAAGGCAGGCGCTGGCGGTACTCGCCGCATGGTGTCCTACCGCCGCGATCCGTCGGTGGTGAAGCTGCACCTGCCGATGCCGCACCGCTTCCTGCCTGTATTCCAGGCCGGTCCGATGCGCTGGGAAATCCCCGGCATCTTCCGCCTCGGCGGTGTGGATGTCCGCCAGCCGCTGCAAGTCCGCTACGCCGACGGCCTGTAAGGAGGTCCCATGCCCGAGATCACCAACACCAGCGGCACGCCGATTGGCCTGCCCGACGGCTCCATCATCCCGCCGAAGCAGACTGCAACGGTGGACAACTGGGACGACTTCAAGGACCGAGCCAACCTGAAGCACTACGTTCAGCAGAGCGTGCTGGTCGTAGCGGCCAGCGCGGGCGGCCAGCCTTCGTCCTCCAACCCGAACCAGGGCGCCGCCGAGACCGAGGAGGACCAGCAGAAGCGCGACCTGCGCGGCAAGCTGGATCTGCTCGGCATCCAGATGCACCCGAACACCGGGCTGGAGAAGCTGCGCAAGGCCCTGGCCGAAGCCGAAGCCGTCAAGTCGCGCACCGACGTCATCGAGGCCCTCAAGGCCAAGGACGTCGAATTCGACGAGACCGCGAGCCTGGACGAGCTGAAAGCCAAGCTGGAAGCCGCCGAGTAACACCCCGGGCGGTTCGCCGCCCATCTATTCGAGATCGACGCCATGGCAGATTCCTACGGCACCCTGCTGGGCGCCGACGCCTACCACGCCGCCCGCGCCAGCACCGGCTGGGCAGGTGACGAGGCCAGCAAGCAGGCCGCACTGCTGCGCGCCTCGGTCTACATCGACGGCCGGTATCGGAAGCGCTACCGCTCCGGCCGCTGGGTGTCGCTGTTCCCCGGCGAGAAAGCGCTGGGCCGCGCCCAGGCGCGCGAGTGGCCACGCACCGGCGCGCAGGACTACAGCGGCAACCCCATCGGCGACGGCGAGGTGCCAGCCGAGGTCGAGCAGGCCACCTACGAGGCCGCCCTGCGCGAGCTGGTGAACCCGGGCAGCCTGAGCCCCGACTTCGTTGCCACCAGCCTGGTCAAGAGCGAGAAGGTCGGCCCGCTGGAAACGACCTATGCGGTACCGGATGCCAGCGCCCCGGGCGCCGCGCCGACCCGCCCGGTGATCACCCTCATCGACGAGATCATCGCGCCGGTGCTGGTCGCCCGGTTCGAGCTGCCCGCCGTGGTGGTCGTGTGACCGAGGCCGAAATCCTCGCCGTCATCGACGGTATGACCCCGGCGCTGCAGCGGGCCTACCTGGAGCAGATCCGCGCCACCGTGGACGCCGCGGTAATCACCGAGGTGGAACAGCTGATCGCACAGCAGGATGACGCGGGGCTAGTGACCCTGCTGTCCCTGGGCGCCTTCGCCGCGTTGCTGGAGGCCGTCCGCGCCGCCTACATCAAAGGCGGGACCCTGGTGGTCATCAAGATGCCCGGCGGGCGAAAGGTGCAGTTCGACCAGCACGCCGAGGCGGCACAGCGTTGGCTCAACCAGAACGCCGCCGACCTGACCAGCACCATCGCCCGGGAGCAGGCCGAGGCAATCCGCGTCACGACCGCTGCCGGCCGCGCCGCCGGGCGCACGCCGCGCCAGATCGCGCTGGACGTCGTCGGCCGCCGCAACGAGCGCACCGGGCGCCGCCAGGGCGGTGTGCTGGGGTTGTCTGCCCCTGAGGCCCAGGCCATCGCCAGTACGCGCGAGCAGCTGCGCAGCGGCGTCGCCGAACGCATGCGCCAGTACCTGGCCAAGGCCGACCGCGACCGGCGCCTGGACGGGATCGTCGAGCGCGCCATCGAGCAGGGCAGGCCGGTGACGGTCATCGATGCCCAGCGCATCACCACGGCCTACGCCGCGGCCAAGGTCGACAGGCACGCGCTGCTGGTGAGCAAGGCCCAGGCGCATGAGGCGCTGAATGCCGGCTTCAACCGGCTGCATGGGCAGCTGCTCGAAGGTCCGGTAAGGCCGGCGTCAGTCGAGAAAATCTGGCGCAACAAGGGCGACCTACGGGTCCGCCATGCCCACGTCACCCTCGGCGGTGTTCGCGTGAGCTTCAACCAGCCGTTCCAGTCGCCCACCGGCGCGCGGCTCAACTACCCCGGCGACAAGACGCTGGGGGCTTCCTGGACCGACCTGGCGAACTGCCGGTGCACGGTCTCGTACCGAGTGACCTGGTGATGACCGATATCCACGACCGCGGCCGGGCCCTGGCCATCCGCATGCTGGCTCCACGATCCAAAGGCGGTAAGGGCCTGAATCTCACCCTGACCAAGCCAGGCCAGAAGGCCTACGACCCTGCCACCAGCACCGTCATGGCCGCGCCCCAGGCCTTCACCGGCTCGGGCCTGCGCGAGAGCTACAAGCAGACCGACATCGACGGCACGCTCATCCACCAGGGCGACGTGAAGCTCCTGGTCTCGCCGGTGCAGGCCGACGGCACCGAGCTACCGGAGCCAGTCACCGGCGACCAGATCCGGTTCGATGGGAAGCTGCTGAAGGTCATCAGCGTCGAGCCTTGGAACTACGCGGGCGTCGCCTGCGGCTACGAGGTCCAGGGGAGGGCGTAGGCCATGGCCAAGACGCACCACATGACGGCGCGCTACGGCGGCCTGGAGGGCGACTTCGTGGCTCAGCTGGAGGAGTTCCAGCTGCAGGCCCTGGCCGCCATCGAGCAGACCCTACGCGACGTCGTCATCCAGATCGGCGAGTCGCTGATCAACCTCAGCCCGGTGGACACCGGCCGGTTCAAGGCGAACTGGCAGCTGACCATTGGCGCCCCGGCGAACAGCAGCCTGATCAGCACCGACAAGGGGGGCGACGACACCATCGCGCGCCTGGTGGCCGCTGCCAATGCCCTGGAGCCCGGGCAGGTGGCTTACCTGGTCAATACCCTGGTCTACGGCATCCCGCTGGAGTATGGCCATAGCCAGAAAGCGCCCCATGGCATGGTCCGGATCACTATCGAGCAATTCCAGCAGATGGTCAAAGAGGCCGCGGAGGCGCACCAGGTATGAATTACGAGAGCGTCGAGGTTCGAACCTATCTGCGTTACGCCCTATGTGAGTGCGGAGGTAGGCTAACTGTTGCTCCGGATGCGCCTATGCGAATGAGTTTGCCCCCTTGGTGGCTTCACCGTTGCCAGGTCTGCGCCGCGGAGCAGTTTCTCCAAGAGAAGTCGCCCGCCCTGGTCACGCAGGAGGCTCCATGAGCCAGAAGCGCATCCGCCAGCTGTTCGAGTCGAGGCTATCGGCCTGGGCCGTTGCCGAGGGCTACCCGGTGGCCTACCAGAACCAGGGTTTCACTCCGCCCGAGAAAGGCATCTACCTGCGCGCCTACCTGCTGCCGGCTCCGACCGGTAGCGACACGCTGGCCGGGGACCACCGTCGGTACCAGGGCGTATTCCAGGTCAGCGTGGTGGTACCGACCGGTGAAGGGCCTGGCCAGGCCGAGGACATCGTCGGCGAGTTGGCGGACCTGTTCCCGCTGTATGACCGCCTGACCAGGGACGCCTTCACCGTGGTGATCATGTCCCCGGTGAGCCAGGGCCCTGAGGTCCCCGAGGCCAGCGCCTTCACCTTGCCGGCCAGCTTCAGCTACCGCGCCGACACCAACTGATTCGCCCGTTGGGCAAACCCGAGACCCGCCCTGTGCGGGTTTCTTCATTTCTGCATGAGGAATAGACCATGGGCTACAAGCTCCCCAACGGCGCCACCTTCCAGATGGCGTCCACCTACGGCCCTGCCGTCGCAATCAGCGCCATCAGCAACGCCAGCGAGGCCATCGCTACCATCGGTTCCGGCGCTGCGATCGCCACGGGCGACATCGTCCTGCTCACCTCCGGCTGGACCCAGCTGAATGGGCGCGTGGCGCGCGTCAAGGCTGTGAACTCCACCGCGGTCACACTGGAAGGTATCGACACCACCAACCCGGCCGGCTTCCCGGCTGGTGGCGGTGTGGGCTCCATGAAGAAGATCACCGCATGGGTGGTCATCCCGCAGATCACCGAGGTGGCCTTCGCCGGCGGCGAACAGCAATACACCGACGTCGTCTTCCTCGAGGACACCCAGGGCCGGCAACTGCCGACCGACAAATCTGCGGCGAGCATGACCCTGACCATCGCGGACGACCCGGTCCAGGCCTGCGTGCCCGTCCTGAAAGCCGCCGATGCGAACCAGCAGGTCGAAGCCGCGCGCCTGAACCTGCCTGGCAATGACGCACTGTTCTACGGCGCGTTCATTTCCTACTCCAAGCAGCCGGTGGTCGCGCGTAGCCAGATCCTGACGCGCACCGTTGGCCTGGCCCTGCAGGCCGAACCCACCCGCTACTCCACCGCTGCTGTCTGAGGCTGATCATGGCGAAGAAATTCTCGATTCAGCAGGCCCCGACCTTCAAGGCTGACGTGTCGCTGCCCCGCGTTGGTGGTGACGTCATGGTGGTCCCGTTCACCTTCCGCTTCCTGGACCGCGTCGAGCTGGCCAAGGTCATCGACGGCTGGAACCAGCAGGAGAAGGATCTGGTGGAAGTTGCCCAGGGCAAGTCGGTCGAGGAGGCCACCCAGCTGGAGGTCGACATGCAGGTCGGCCAGATCCAGCAGGTGGTGGTGGGCTGGGGCTTCGACGACGAGTTCAACGAGGACTCCATCCGCGCGCTGGCGCTGACCTCGGTCAACGCTCCCGCCGCGGTGCTCAGCGCCTATCACCAGGCCTATCGGCCGGCCAAGTCGGGAAACTGAGAGAGGCGGCGCGTGCGCTCTACGGTGGCGCGCCGCCCGAGGCAGCACTCTCGGCCTTCGGCCTATCGGCGGCGATGTTCGAAGAGGACGACGTGGAGGTCTGGCAGCACAACTGGCAGGCCTTCAGCGTGTTCGAGGCGATGTCGACCCAGTGGCGCACTGGCATGGCCGGCGCCAGCGGGCTCGACTATGCCGCGTTACCCGCGGTGATGCGCCTGGTGGGCGTGCCCAAGAAGGATCGCGACCAGGTGTTCCATGACGTTCGCATCATGGAGGCCGAGGCGCTGGCAGTGATGGCGGAGCAGAAACCAGAATGACGAACATCGCCCAACTAGGCATTCGGGTCGAATCGGAGAGCGTCGATACCGCCGCCACTGATCTCGACCGCCTGGTGCAGGTCGGCACCCGCACCAACGCCGAACTCACCGCGCTCAATCTGAAGTCCCGCGAGGCTACGCGCTCCCTGTCCGACATGGCGCAGCGGCAGCGCGAGTCGGCCACGTCGCTGGCGCAGATCGCCAAGGCCGCGGTGACGGTCAATCACGAGCTTCAATCGCTGGGCCTCAAGCAGGCCTATGCCGCCGAGACCATGGGCGACATGGCTCTCTCATCGCGGCAGACCGTTGAACAGCTCCAGCTGCTGAATGCTCAGCAGCAACAGTCCGTGCAGTCGACGGCGAACCTTGGCTCCGCCGTTGATCGGTCGACGGCCGAGTTCCGGGCTGCCGCGGCGTCGCTGCGGGAGATGACGGCGCAGCTGCAGGCCTTGGCGGTCACCGCACCGAAGACCATCCCGCCGCTGAAGTCGCAGAAGGACCAGCTTTCCCAGCTGCTGGGCCAGATTGATCCGACCGTCGCTGCCCTGGATCGTCTGGACGCCCAGCAGCGCAAGCTGCAGAGCTTCAAGGCGAAAGGGCTGATCGATGCCGAGACGTTCGAGCGCTTCAACGGCCAAATCCAGCAGACCCGGGCTGGGCTGAACGACTTCGACTCGGGCCTCACCCGTACCGGCAACACCGCCAAGCAGACCGCCGCGGCGCTGCGCAACGTGCCGGCGCAGTTCACCGACATCGTTGTCAGCCTTCAGGCCGGCCAGGCCCCGCTGACGGTGCTACTGCAACAGGGCGGCCAGCTGAAGGACATGTTCGGCGGCATCGGGCCAGCGGCGAGCGCCCTGGGCGGCTACGTGCTCGGCCTGGTCAATCCGTTTACGGTCGCCGCCGCTGCTGCCGCCGTGCTCACCCTGGCGTATTACCAGGGCAGCGAAGAGGCCACCGCATTCGAGAAGGCGCTAATCCTTTCCGGCTATGCGGCGGGCACCACCGCAGACGAACTGGCAGAGACCGCGAAGCACATCTCCGACGTGGTTGGTACCACCGGCCAGGCAGCCGCGGCCCTTGTGCTGATGGCGCAGAGCGGCAAGATCGCCGCCGAGAACATGGAGCAGATCGGCGTCTCCGCCGTGTCGTTCTCCAAGGCCACCGGCACCGCCATTGAGGACGTGGTCGCGCAGTATGTCGCCCTGGGCAAGGAGCCAGTGGAGGCATCGCGCAAGCTCAATGACCAGTACGGCTACCTGACCGCCGCGGTCTATGAGCAGATCACCGCGCTTGAGGCCCAGGGTGAACGTGAGCAGGCCGCGGCGCTGGCACAGACCGCCCTCGCTGACGCTCAGGATCAGATGGCAAGTCGGGTCCAGGAGAGCCTGGGTTCGCTGCAACGCGGCTGGAACTCCCTGGCCTCTGCTGCCAAGGGCGCCTGGGACGCCATGCTCGGGATCGGCCGGGAGGAGACTCTCCAATCCCGGATCGACAAGCTGTCCAGCTTCATCGAAAAGCGCGCGAAGCTGGGTGGATACGACAACACCGACTACGAGCGGCAACTGGAGGCCCTGAAGGCGCAGCTGGCAACTGAGCAGCAGCGCTCCAAGGAGCAAGGTGATCGGCGCAAGCAGAACGCAGACGCTATCGAGGCCGCGACCAAGGTAAAGGCGCTGACCGATGAGACGCTCAGCAACGAAGAGAAGCGGAACAAGAAGAAGGAGGAATACCTCCGCCTAATCAAGGAGATCCGGCAGGCGAACCCTGATTCGGATTTGGTTAAGCAGGCCAACGTGGACAAGGTCCTGGCCAACATCGACGACAAGTACAAGGACCCGAAGACCCGTACTCGCACGCGCCGCAGCGCCGTCGACCTGACCGACCTCAACGACGAGCAGAACGCCCGGAAGGCCCTGGTTTCCAGCTACGCCAACAGTCAGAAGGAACTGGAGGCCCAGCAGAAGGCTGGGCTGATCACCCAGGAGGCCTACTACCGCCAGCGCGTGGTGCTGATCAACGCCGAGAAGGAGCAGGTGACCGCCGCCTACCAGGGCGAGATCGATGCGCTGGAGCAGGCGAAGGCCCGCAGCACCACCAGCGCCGAGCAGCGGGTCCAGCTCGACCAGAAGATCGCGGATGCCCGCGCCAGCATGGTCAAGGCCCAGAAGGATGCAGACAGTGAGCTGTCGGTCCTGGCGCTGAACGAGCAGGGCCGCCTGAAGAAGCAGGAGGAGTCGGTCCGGACCTATACCGATGCCCTGCAGCAGCAGGTTCGCACGTTGCGCGAACAGGGCCAGCGCTCTGCCGCCACTCTCGGCATGGGTGACCGCCAGCGCTCGCTGTACGACAGCCAGAACGCCATCACCGACCGCATCAACAGCAGTCGGCTGGAGCTGGCCAACCAGTACGGCGACGGCTCGCGCGGGATGAGCATCGAGGAGTATCAGCGCAAGCTGGATGCCCTCAAGGCCACGGAGAACGACCTCCGCGCCACGGTGGTGGCCAACTACGGCGACATGACCGAGGCCCAGGGCAATTGGCGCAGCGGCATGACCGCTGCCTTCGACAACTACCGGGACTCGGCGCGAGATATCGCCGGCCAGACAAAGACGCTGTTCACCAGCGCCTTCAGCTCTATGGAAGACGCGGTAGTGAGTTTCGCCACTACCGGAAAGCTGTCCTTCTCAGGGTTCGCGCGGTCCGTCCTGGCCGACCTGGCGAGGATTGCAGTCCGGTCTGCGAGCAGCCAGGCGCTTTCCGGCCTGCTGAGCATCGCGGGTTCGGTGGCGTCGTCTTACTTCGGTGGCGGCGCCAGTTCGTCAGCGGGTGCCACTCAGGCGGGGTACACCGGTACCGACTTCAGTACCTGGGTAGCGGGGCAGCGCGCCACTGGCGGCCCCGTGTCGGCGGGCTCGCTGTACCAGGTCAACGAGCGCGGTCCGGAGCTCCTGAGCCAGGGTGGCAAGAGCTACCTGATGATGGGCGGGCAGGGCGGCTCCATCACCCCTCTGGGAAACCCGGGCGCTAGCGCTGCGATGGCAGCGCCGTCGATCCAGATCAATACCGAGGTGCACATCGATGCGAATGGCAACGCCACCACAACGACCGACGCCAACGGAGCGGGCGACGCGGGCAAGCAGCTCGGGAAGATGATCAACGACGGCGCGCTCCGCGTCGTGCAGCAGCAGCTCGCCACCGGCGGCGCCATCTGGAGGCTTGTGAATGGCCGTTGAAACCTTCACTTGGCGGCCATTGAGCGGCGCCCAGGGGCAGATCGACCACCGCACCCGGACCTCCCAGTTCGGTGATGGCTACGCCCAGGTAGTCGGCGACGGCCCCAACAACCGCTCACAGTCCTGGCCACTGACGTTCAAGGGGCGTCGCGAAACCATCATCGAGATCCGGGATTTCCTGGATCGACACGCAGGCTACCGTTCGTTCCTCTGGACGCCTCCGCTGGGAAGCATCGGCTTCTACCGGGCCAAGGAGGTGTCCATCTCTCCGGTCGGCGGCGCGGTATATACCCTCACAGCAACCTTCGAGCAGGCGTTCCACCCATGAGTTTGCAGACCCGATATCAACAGCTGGAGCCTGGCGCCGAGATCCGGCTGTTCGAGCTGGACGGTAGCGACTTCGGTGCGGACGTGCTGTATTTCCACGGCCACGCCATCCCGCACACCCCGGAGGAGATTGCCGCAGCGGGCGCCAACGCGGATCAGCTGCCGGCCAAGTCGATCTGGTGGAAGGGCGTCGAGTACGCGGCTTGGCCTGTCCAGCTGGAGGGCATCGAGGCGACCAGCGATGGGACGGCGCCGCGGCCAACGTTCTCGGCGGGCAACGTCTCGGGGCGGATCACCGCCCTGTGCCTTGCCTTCGAGGACCTGCTTCAGTTCCGCCTGGTGCTGCGGGAAACGCTGGTCGAGTACCTGGATGCGCGCAACTTCCCTTCCGGAAACCCGACTGCCGACCCCTCCCAGGAGGTCGTCGAGGTCTGGTACCTGGACCAAAAGACGAGCGAGGACGGCGAGGCGGTGGCCTGGGAGCTGGCATCGCCAGGTGACCTCACCGGCGAGGCCGTGGGCCGGCAGTGCACGACCTTCTGCCACTGGGCCATGACCGGCGGCTACCGTGGGCCGAACTGCGGCTACACCGGGCCTTATCGAGACGAAGACGGCAAGCCGACTGACGACCCGGCTCGGGACGTCTGCGATGGCACGCTCGGGACAGGATGTGTGCCGCGCTTCGGCGAAGGCAATGAGCTACCCCACGGCGGCTTTCCGGCCGTCTCCCTGATCGCCAGGAGCTGATCATGCTGAAGTACATCCTGGCGGCCGTGCAGGCGCACGCTGCCGAGGTCTACCCGCGCGAGTGCTGCGGGTTGGTCATCAAGGACGGGCGCCGCCAGCGGTACCTGCCGTGCGAGAACACCGCGGCCGACCCAGGCGAGGAGTTCCGCATCGCGCCGGAAGCCTACGCTGCTGCCGAGGACCAGGGCGAGATCCTCGCTGTGGTGCATAGTCATCCGGACGCCAGCAGCAGACCCTCGCCGGCGGACGTCGCCATGTGCAACGCCTCCGGCCTCACCTGGTACATCCTGAGCTGGCCGGAGGGCGATCTACGAACCCTGGTGCCTGAAGCAAACGTGCCGCTGCTCAGCCGCTCCTTCGTCCACGGCGTCCAGGACTGCTGGGCGATCTGCGCCGACTGGTACCGGCGGGAGTGGGGCCTTGAGTTTCCAGCCTACAGCCGCACCGATGGCTGGTGGGAGCTGGCCGAGAACGCCAGCCTTTACGAGCAGCACTACGAGGCCGCAGGGTTCTACCCGGTGGACCGGCCGCAGCGCGGCGACATGATCGTGCTGCAGATCGGGCGCACGGCTCATCCGAACCACGCGGGCATCTACCTCGGCACCGACCCTACGCTGCCGGGTGAGCAGGCCCAGGTCTTCGGCCCAGGCCCGTTCTTGCTACACCACCTGCACGGGCGGCCCTCGGAGGTCATCGTCTACGGCGGGAACTGGCACGAGCGGGTGCGGCTGATCCTGCGTCATCGAAGCGCGCCACCGCCGTAGCTGTAGATCAGTGCCAACGCCAAATGCGGACCTTCTGCCGGTAGTTGATGAGTTTTGCTGCTCGGCCTGAGTATCTAATCCATGCGATCTCGAAGAGGTACATCGGTACAGCAGAAACCATCGCGGCGATTGGAGACCGCGCGAGAGGGGCGTCAGTGATTAGAAAGCTCTCTTTCAGGCCCATAGCGATTATCCATAGCCCAAACCACAGCAGGAAAATGATCTGGCTTGTATGGCCTCTACTCACTTCACGGTCAATCCAAACCGAGTCGAATCGATACTTTCGGATCCATCGACGTTCGCGCAGTTCGAAGCGCCTGGTGAGAGCTCTCAGTGATCTGAGAAGGCTGGCATGACTGGTTTTCACGGCTGATTTCAGACGATGAATACCGCGGCCAGTGATCCACACGACAGCCGCGCCGAATAGAGCGGCGGCAGCGTTTTCCCAAAGCCATAACGCGAGTTTGATTGCGAGATTGGTGTCTAGCATGACCATTCCTTGGTGAGCGAGAAGCGAAGTGGTATGACCTGCTTCGGATGCCGGCTTAAGCGCGGTAGCGCAACGTATCGGCAACCATTCTCCTGACTTGAGGGTGTTGGATCTGCCGAGCGGTCCGACAGGTGTGCCTTGTCGTCACCTTCTCTCTGCAGCTGTGCTGCGAGCAGTGCTACTCCTCGTTTGCGCTAGACTCGACGAAAACTAGCCGAGGAAGGCGTTATGCGGTGGATTGTGATGGGACTGGGCGCGCTGACGCTGGCGGGGTGTACAACTTCTGGGCTTTCAGAAAAGGAACCTGCATTTGTCGGGGTCAGCAAGAAATCGCCGGTCCAGTATTCGCGGTGCCTGGCACCGAAGTGGCAGGACTTCAATCCTGGAACAACTTCAGTCGAGACCGAGACAGGTGTTCGGATTTTCGCATCCGCCACTTACAACGGGGTCGTTGCCATGGCAACCGCGGATCAAACGCCCCAGGGAACTCGTGTCGCCGTGCGCTTGCCAGCCCAATGGATACCCGGAACGGGCGGGTGGATAACAGCCGCCCAAAATTGCTTGTAACCAGCCGCCTCCGGGCGGCTTTTTCATACCTGGAGAAACCATGGCATCTGCAGCGCACTACACCCCGGCGACCACCATCAAGCTATCTGGCCCGCTGGCACGTTTGTTCGGTCGCACCCATCGCTATTTCCTGGATCGGGGAACTGCTGAGGAGGCCTTCAGTGCCCTGCGCAATACCCTGGACGGCTTCCGCGAAGCCATCGTCGCCCTAGAACGCCGCGGCTTGGTCTACGCGGTCTTCCGCAATCGTGAGAATGTCGGAGCTGACCGGTTCGAGTTGTGCGGTACCCGGGAGATTCGGATCGTACCGGTGCTGCGCGGTAGCAAGCGAGCAGGTGTGCTGCAGACGGTTGTCGGGGCGGTTTTGATCGTCGCTGGCTTGTTCGTGTCGGGGCTGTCCGGGGGACTCGCTGCACCTATCGGTAGCGCAATGGTATCAGCGGGTATTGGCCTCGTAGCCGGCGGTGTCGTTCAGATGTTAAGCCCCCAAGCTAAGGGTCTCAAAACCAGCGCCGCGCCAGAGAACCAGCCCAGCTACGCCTTCGGCAGCGCCAAGAACACTACCGCCAGCGGAAACCCCGTCCCGATCTGCTACGGCCGTCGGCGCTGGGGCGGCGCCATCATCAGCGCCGGCATCTACGCCGAAGACGCCACCTGATCTGTTCCCCGAACACCGAGCCCGCCCAGTGCGGGCTTTTTCATGCCCTGGAGTAACGCATGACAGCCGCATTGCCTCCCGAACTCACCGGCCGCAAGGGCGGCAGCAGCAAGCCGAAGGAGCCCAGCGAGGCCGTCGACAGCCTGCGTAGTATCGCCAAGGCCAAGATGCTCATCGCCGTGGGCGAAGGGGAGTTCGCTGGCGCGCCCACGGCGCAGACCATCTACCTCGACAACACCCCGCTGGCCGATGCCCAAGGCAATAGCAACTTCACCGGCGTCTCCTGGGAGTGGCGCCCGGGTACCGTCGAGCAGCCCTATATCCCTGGCCTGCCGTCGGTTGAGAACGAAACCACCATCAACGTGGAGCTGCGCAGCACCGCGGCCTGGGTGCGCTCGGTCAGCAACACCCAGTTGTCCGCCGTGCGCCTGCGCTTCGCCTGGCCTGCTCTGCAGCAGCAGGATAGCGAAGGCAACATCAACGGGTATCGGATCGAGTACGCCGTGGACGTGGCCACTGACGGTGGCGCCTATCAGCAGGTGCTGCTCGAGGCCGTGGACGGCAAGACCACGACCCGCTACGAGCGCTCCCGCCGGATCGACCTGCCCAAAGCCAGCAGCGGCTGGCAGATCCGTGTCCGCCGTATCACTGCCAACCAGAACAACAACCGCATCGCCGACACCATGTCCATTGCGGGCATCACCGAAGTTATTGATGCCAAGCTGCGCTATCCCAATACGGCGCTGCTCTACGTCGAGTTCAGCGCCGAGCAGTTCAGCAACATCCCGGCGGTGACTCTGGAGTGCGATGCGCGCAAGGTACAGGTGCCGACCACCTACGATCCGGTGAACCGCACCTATTCGGGCGTCTGGGACGGCAGCTTCAAGTCGGCCTGGACCAACAACCCGGCCTGGATCACCTTCGACGTCGCCACGAACGACCGCTTCGGTCTGGGCAAGCGCATCAAGCCTTGGATGGTCGACAAGTACGAGCTCTATCGCATCGCCCAGTACTGCGACCAGCTGGTGCCGGACGGGAAGGGCGGCCAAGAGCCCCGTTACCTTTGCGACCTGAATCTGCAAAGCCGCACCGGCGCCTGGGAGCTGCTGCGCGATATCTCCGCCATCTACCGCGGCATGACCTATTGGGCCCAGGGCCAGCTGAACGTGCAGGCGGACATCCCGCGCTCGGCCGACTTCGATTTCGCCTTCACCCGGGCGAACGTCATCAACGGCAAATTCACCTATGGCTCTTCGAGCGAGCGCACCCGCTACACCCGCGCTCTGGTGAGCTTCGACAACCCAGCGAACAACTACGACACCGAAGTAGCTGCCGCCTCCGACGCCAAGCTGCAGCGCCGCTACGGCGATAACCCGATCGAGACTAGCGCCATCGGCTGCACCCGCGAGTCCGAGGCCCAGCGCCGCGGCAAATGGATCCTGCTGACGAATAGTCAGGACCGCACCGTGACCTTCCGTGTGGGCATGGACGGTCGCATTCCGCTGCCGGGCCATGTCATCCCGGTGGCGGACAAGCTGATCTCCGGCGCCGAGATCGGCGGGCGCATCAGCGCGGCTGCTGGAACCGTCATCACCCTGGACCGCAACACTCGGGCGAAGGTGGGCGACCGCCTGATCATCAACCTGCCCAGCGGTGCCTGCGAGGGTAGGACTATCCGCCAGGTGGCGGGCCGCCAGATCGCCGTGACCACCGCGTACAGCGAAACCCCACAGGCTGAACTGGTCTGGACTCTGGATGCCGACGACCTGGCCGTGCCGCTGTACCGCGTTATGAAGGTCACCCGGCCAGAAGAGGGCGTCTTCGAAATCTCGGCGCTGCAATTCGAGCCGTCGAAGTTTGCTGCCATCGATACCGGTGCCAAGCTGGAAAGCCGGCCGATCAGCATCCTGCCCACCGGTACCGTCGAGGCACCGGCCAGCGTGGCGCTGTCGGCCTACCACGCCGTGAGCCAGGGCATCACCGTCACCACCATGACCATCTCCTGGACGGCGGTGCCTGGCGCGGTGGCCTATGACGTCGAGTGGCGGAAGGACAGCGGTAACTGGGTTCGCATCCAGCGCACCGGCAGCCTGGCCGTTGACGTGCCGAGCATCTACGCCGGCGGCTACCTGGCGCGCGTGCGCGCGGTCAACGCCGTGGACATTGCCTCGGTCTGGAAGACGTCGAGCCTGACGCAGCTGACCGGCAAGGTCGGCGCACCGCCGGCGCTCGCCCTCCTGAAAACCACCGCGGGCCCCTGGAAGATCACGCTGGACTGGGCATTCCCGGCCGAAGGGGCAGGGGACAGTGCCTATACCGAGATCCAGCAGGCCATGACCGCCCAGGGCGACAACGCCCAGAGCATGGGTCTGTTCGCGTTCCCGACGAACACCTACACCCTGAACGGGCTGGCGGCCGGCGCTCGACTGTTTTTCCGTGGCCGACTCATCGACCGCATCGGCAACGTGGGCCCCTGGACCAACTGGACCGTGGGCACTGCCAGCACGGATGCCACCGAGTACAACCAGCTCATCACCGAGGAGTTCGTCCATAGCGCGCTGGGCCAGGAGCTGTTCGATCGTATCGACCTGGTGGACGCAGACGCGTCGGTACCGGGCTCGGTCAGCAACCGCATCGCGGAGACCCGCAGTGCGCTGCAGCAGGAGCTGGACGCCGTCCAGAACCAGGTCGACCAGATCGGCGACCTGGCTGACGCTCAGGAATACAAGAAGGACGAGGCCTACAAGGCCGGCGCCATCGTTACGGTGGACAACGCCCTGTTCCAGGCCAAGAAGGACGTACCGGCAGCCGCCGATGGCAGCAACGCGCCGCCTGCGACCGCCTACTGGCGCGACGCCGGGGCGATCATCCGGGAAGGCGATGGACTGGCCTCCCGCGTGACCTCGGCCGAGAACACCGTCAGCATCCAGGGCGGCAAGATCACCGCCAACAGCAACGACATCACCCAGCTAAAGACCTCGGTGTCTGGCAAGGCCGAAAGCACCACCGTGCAGGCCCTGCAGAATCAGGTCACAAGCCAGGGCAACACCGTCACCGCTCAGGGCTCGGCGATCACCAACATCAACGTGGCGTTGGGTGATAGCGGCAGCGAAAACCTGCTCTACAACCCGGGATTTGAAACCTGGGCCGATGGTTTCGTGGTCGCTGCCGGCTGGTACGCGGACGGCGATGCGAACGTGGGCAAGACCTACAGCAAGGTCGCGTCCTTCCTGAACGCCCAGACCTTCGCCCAGCGCATGGTGCTGACCAGCATGTCGGCGTCGGCCGGCGCCTACATCTACAACGAGGACGTCCGGAACAAGGTCGTCACCGGTGCGCAGAAGCTGGCAGCGTCCATTTACGTCAAGGCGACCGCAGGGGCCGTCGTTTTCGTGGCGTTCCGCGCCTTCGACGCCGCGGGCAATGCCGTCTATTACGCCGAGGGCACTCGTGTTGTGGCGGATGGCACCGCACAGCGGCTGACCTGCCTGGGCGAATGCCCGGCCTCGACGGTCGCTATCCGGCTTATCCTGCGGGTCTACGGCACCGCCACGCTGTCGACGGTCACCGTGGACTGCGATAACGCGCAGCTGCAGCTGGGCACGACCGTGACCGGCTGGAAGGACAACACCAAGACGGTCATCGACAGCCTCGCCGGACAGGCCACGGCCACCAACCAGCTGGCGGGTCGGGTGACCAACGTAGAGGGCACGCTCACCAGCCAAGCCACCAGCCTCACCAATCTGCGCAGCGACCTGGGCAACGCCGGCGGGGAGAACCTCCTCTACAACCCGGCGTTCACCGAGGTGAGCCCAGATCCTCGCCTGGCGCTGGGCTGGAACATGGATGGCGGGGTAGTCGACTCGACGACCTCGGCGTCCGCGAGTCTGGTGCAGTCCTGGCTCAGCTCGGCTGAAAAGTCGATGCGGATCGACTTCAAGGGCGTGGACCTCAATACCCGTTATTTCTCGATCAACACGTCGGTCGCGTACCGGGTCAAGGCCGGCGCGGGCCAGGCCGTCACCGCATCGATCTACATGCGCGGCACGCCGGGCATCCGGATGCAGATCTTCATCCAGGCGCTGAAGGCCGACGGCGTTGCGATTGGCGCCCCGGTGTCCCAGCTGTTCGAACTGGACGCCACCGGCAAGCGGTTCTCCTTCACGCACCCCGGGCTGCCGGCCGATACTGCCATGGTGTCCCTGTTCTACCGGGTCCGCCCTGCAGCTTCCGGTGTTGCGGACGGCTTTGTCGAGGGCACCAGGGCACAGCTTGAGGTCGGTACCGCGGTCACCGGCTGGAGCAACAACGCCAAGGTGCTCTCGGCGCAGCAGGATGCGACCGCCACTGCTCTGTCCGGCCTGACCACGACCGTGAACCAGCAAGGCAGCAACATCACGTCGCAGGCCGGCCAGATCACCAGCCTGAGCACCAGCATCAAGGGCGCGGTGCAGCAGGCGTTCAACATGGTCCCGAACCCCACGTTCGACCCGGCGTTCAACACGATGGGCTTCTACATCGTGCAGACCACCGCGGCGGGCGTGCCGGCGAACTGCCCGTTCCCCTATGCGGCCCGTATCACCGCCCGGGATAACTTCCCGGACATCAACAGCCTGCCGAACTTTCCGGTGAAGGCGGGCGACGTCTACCGGTTCAGTGCCTTGGTAGCGGCTGGCGCCAACACCGGTACCCGGCCGTTCCAGCACTACGCGACAAGGTCGACCACGCCGTTCGGGGGCCGGACCGCCTACCAGAGCTCGCCGCCTACTGCGGTCACGCAGACTTGGACCCGCGTGACCTGGGACCACACGATCCCGGCTGGGCAAACGTTCCTGAACCCCATGCTGCAGATCGAGACGCTGAACGCGGAGACGGCCACCTGGTACGTCACCGACTGGCACTGCGAGAACATCACGGCGGCCAAGCAGGCCCAGGCCACCGCTGACGCGGCGGCGACGGCCACGACGAACCTCGGGACTCGCGTCACCTCGGCAGAAGGGAACATCACCAGCCAGGCCACCCAGCTGACGAACCTGCAGGCGCAGATCGCCGGCACCGGCATGTTCGCGGCGGGCGTCAACTTCGAGTTCCTGAACACGTTGCGTGGCGCCTATCTGGAACAGGCCGCCAGCGGGGCAACGCTGACTGCCTACCAGCAGAACGCGACCCTGACCGGCTACGCCAACTTCCGGCTGCCGACGTTCGCCAACACCAACGGAGCCCAGAACTACCTTATCAAGATGCGGATCCGCCGGCGCAACACCACCCGCAATCCTGGCCGCATCTACTGGGCCAACGAGGATGGTGGGCTGTCGGAGGCCCGGACGGCATCGTTCAGCATCAACCTGAACACCACCGACTGGCAGGACATCGAGATCGATCTGTCGGGCAACGCGGCCTGGGCGAGCAAGACGGGCAACTTCACCATCCGCTTCGACTTCCTGAACGCTCAGGACACGTCCGCGGTGGTGGACATCGCCTACATCGCCATCGGGCGCCGTGCCGCGGCAGCGTCTGCCACCGCGCTGACCGATACCCAGGCGCAGGTGACCCAGCAGGGCGCCACGCTGACCTCTCAGGCTACGTCGATCAGCACGCTGCAGACGTCGTTGGGGAACACCAATGCGTCAGTGCAGCAAGTCAGCCAGGCCCAGGCCAACACGGATGGGAAGGTGAATGCCAACTGGGCGGTGAAGCTGGGTGTCACGAAGGAAGGCACCTATTACATGGCTGGTATCGGCGTTGGCATTGAAGCGGGCGGTGGCAATGTGGGGCTGCAGTCGACTGTCGCTGTCGCCGCTGACCGCTTCCTGGTGCTGGGCCCAGGCATCGACGGGAAGGGTAAGGCGTTCTTCTCGGTGGTGAATGGGCAAACATTCATCGACACAGCGTTCATCAACAAGGCCTACATCCGGGAAGGGATCATCGGTCAGAACCTGTACTCCCAGAACCTGACCTGGGCTGGTCTTCCGATCATGAACATCGATTTCGCCTCGGGTGCGCTTTACATCCGAAGCGAGGAGACGGGCCTATCAGAAATCCAGATCGACCGCGCGGCGTTCCGCTGCTATGTCAACAATCGGCTCCGGGTTCGGGTAGGGAGGTGGTGATATGCCAGAGGGCATTCAGGTTTTCGATGAGAGCGGAAACATCGTCCTCGATACAAACGACCGGTTAACACGCTATCTCGGCTTCCACCAGCCTACTACTCCGAACGGCGCGATCGACATCCCTCAATTTGGCGATCCGGGTAACCGGCGTCCCTGGTACACCCTACTGAGAATCGGTGCTCCTGAGATCGGCAACCTAGCGCTGTACGAGAATCCGACAATTATTATTCAGGGAAGCACGCTCACTTGGTACTCACGCGGGACAGCGGGGGGCGATGCTAGGCACTGCCTGATCATCTGGGGAGATTTCTGATGGGCGCTGGCTTCCAGTGTTTCAACGATGATGGGGTAGTGCAGATAGATGCCGACTGGCGTTGCCAGGCCCTGACTAGGGCGGGCGGCTTTGGAGCTTCGCCCAATCTCCAAGCGCTGTCGGTAAACGGTTCAAACCCACTCATCTTCTTTCGTTCGGACGGGCGGATCCATCTCACTGATCGACGCCAGAGCGGTAGCACTTTCACCTTCTATTTCTACGCCCAGCAGGCCGGTGGGGTTTTCTACGTGTTCGACTGGAGCGACGAGCAGACCAATGTAGGTTTCCAAGTTTTCGATGGAAACGGAGCATTAGTGTTCGATGCAGGGCAGAAGTATCTGAGAGTGGCAGGAATGGAGACCCTAACCGCCAATTACACCGGCTCATCCTCCTTCAGGTCTATGCCTGGCCGGTTACTCGCCTTCCTGGGAAGCGGCCTAGCATTCGATTACTACAGTGACCAGATCGATATCAACATGTACGACGTCAATCGTTCCTTCAGCTACCTAACCGGCGGCAATGGTGGTTACTACGTGAACCAGGCGGTGGATAACTACAACAGCAGTGTCGCGCTGGATGGAGGGTCCTCCGCTATGTGTCTCATCGCCGATGTGACCAATTATCCGACCAATAGGTAGGACAGATATAGGTTCGCCAGGGCGACCACCGCCCTAACTATCAAATCTCATCAGCCCGCCGCGTGCGGGCTTTTTCATGTCCGGAGGACACCGCTATGCCTTATGTCGTACTCGCCCAGTTCTACAACCTCGACGCCTCCATGGAGTTCGCCACCGAGGCAGAAGCCGAAGCCAAGGCGAAGGAGATGCTTAACACCAATCCCAGCATTGAGGTACGCACTGCCCAGCTGCTGAAGAAATACAGCGCCAGCGTGCGGGTGACCTCGGCGGTAATTGAGGACGCGGCCCCCGCCCAGACCGGCGACGTCGGCTCGGCCTGAGCCGCTTTGTCCTCACGATCTTAAGGAATCGCCTGCCGAATCACCGGCCATTCCCCGCAATCCTTACGCTCATGAGGACAGCCCAACTACTCAGGATTCCTTGGTAGTTC
Organism: Pseudomonas sp. RIT411; assembly: GCF_003057735.2. NCBI lineage: Bacteria > Pseudomonadati > Pseudomonadota > Gammaproteobacteria > Pseudomonadales > Pseudomonadaceae > Pseudomonas > Pseudomonas sp. RIT411. Next base: position 79,115 of record NZ_QBIZ02000007.1, on the reverse strand, counting down.
ACCAGCCCGCCCCCGAGCGGGCTTTTTTGTGCCTGGAGAAAACCATGCGGACATCCGCCGAGGGCGTCGCCCTCATGCACCACTTTGAAAGCTGCCGGCTGGTCGCCTATCCGGACCCGGGCAGCAAGGACGGCCATCCCTGGACTATCGGTTGGGGGCACACCGGGCCCGAGGTCAAGAAAGGCCTGGTATGGACGCAGGCGCAGGCCGACGCCGCCTTCGTCCAAGACCTGGCTGCAACCGAGGCCGGCGTGCAGCGCCTGGTCAAGGTACCTCTGACCCAGGGCCAGTTCGATGCCCTGGTCTCGTTCGCCTACAACGTCGGCCTGGACGAGAACAAGAACGGCAAGGCCGAGGGCCTGGGCGAATCGACGCTCCTGCGCAAGCTGAACGCCAAGGACTATGCCGGCGCCGCCGAGCAGTTCCTCCGCTGGAACAAGAACGACGGCGCGGTGATGCACGGCCTGACCAAGCGTCGCACCGCAGAGCAGGCCCTGTTCCTGGGCTCCACAGCCCGGGTGGCCATCGCCGCGGGTGAGCAGGCGAAGCGCGCCACCGCCTGAGGCGAGCAGACCCACAACCGCGTCACCTCATAGGAGAGGGACTATGCAGTATCAACGCCGCCTACCGAACGCCATGGGGCCGGTCTACGACCAGATGGAGGAAAGGGACCGCCTCGATGGCCTTATGACCACCGGCACCAACGTCCTGACTAAAAACCTGTTTGGCCGCCTGCGTGCCGAGCCACTCACCGCCGCCACCACGTTCAACGGCAACATGGAGCTGGAGGCTGAGTTCCTATCCCTGTGCCTGGGCATCCCGAACATCCATACCGATGCGATCGCTGGCGTGAAGGTGAGCATCGGCGTGCTGTCCTCGGTGCCCGCGGCTGACTATCAGCTGTGGATCAACCCCGAGAACAACGAGTGGCTGGATTTCACCATCGATCTCCCTAAGCGCCTCGGCGAAGAGCGCCCGAGCATCACCTATATCGATGCTGCGGCGCTGGCCAGCGTAGCGCGCACCGACGTCGCCAACGGTCGGACCCTCATCATCTACCGCATCGAGTTCCCGGCGAACTCCGTCGCGTCAATGCCAGCCAACAACCAGTATTACTGGCGCGGCTCTAAGGCGCCCCGCGTGCTGCGCACCAGCAGCCAGGCCGTCCAGGGGGTTACCACCAAGGCCTCCTACACCAACCAGGCCGCCTATGCCGCAACCAAGGGCGGTGACGACTATGCCGTCGTGCCGGTCGTCCAGTACCAGACGGTTGCCCGCGGCCACCAGGTGATGATCTGCGGCGATAGCATCCAGGAGGGGATCGGCGGGGACGTGCGCTGCTATGGCGCCATGCAGCGATCGGTCTACGAGCTGTCGACGCCTGACCGGCCGTTGGAGTACTTCAACGCGGCGCTGCATGCCCAAGGCCCGGACGTCTACAGCCGATTCCTGGCGGACCATGTAGCGGTCGTACGTCCTACCATCGTCACCTACTCGCCGTGGTCCGGGAACGATGTGGCGGCTGGTACCGGAATCACCCCCGCTGCCATGCGCCGGCTCAAGGCCTCGCTCGGCAGGGTGTTCTCCTCGCTCCAGGCGGCAGGCCTTCGCCCAATCGTGCTGCTGCCCGAGGCCACGCCGGTCAATACCGGCTATCGAAACGTGGGTGCCAACGACCAGGCCCGCCGCGACTACAACGCCACCTGGTTGCCCAGGGTGTCCGGCGGCATCGTCATCAAGGGCTTTGCTGCGGCGATCACCGGCGGCCGCGACGGTACTGGCCAGGATCAGATCCGGGACGGCGCCACCGGGGACAACGTCCATCCGAACGACTTCGGCCACGACCTGCTCAAGGACACGGTGAAGCCTTACTTCCAGCTGCTGCTGGATAGGGTGGCGTGATGGCCGTGCTCGAGCAGTACAGGGCAGCCGCGCTCACGGTTGCCGCAGTCGTCCTGCTCGGCCTGGGCGGAGTGGTCGGCGGCGGAGTGGCCTACTGGCTCACCGCCGACCACTACCGACCCGTCGTCGAGAAGCTACAGGACAAGGTGACGGCCTCGGCCAGCACCCTGGCGTCCTGCCGCACCACCAGCAGCACCCTGGAAGGGCAGGTCGGCCAGCAGAACCTGGCTCTGGCGGATCTCCGGAAGGCCGCCGAGGAACGAGCCAAGAAGGCGGAGCCGATCCAGGAGCAGGCGGCGAAGGCAGCCGCCGGCGATTACCAGGCCGCCAATCGCCTGCAGCAGGAGCGCACTGGCGGCGACCCGGCGACGGCCGCCGCGGCCATCATCGACAAGGAGCTGGGGCTATGAGGTGGATCATGGTGGGGGTGCTGGTCGCGCTGGCGGGGTGCGGCGCCCAGCCCGTTGTCGAGCCCGAGCCGCGCGTGGTGCGCGTCGAGGTGCCAGTCCAGGTGCCGTGCCGGGTGAAGGAACCGACAGTGCCGGTTTGGGCGGCGGATGGACTGCGGAGGGAGGACGGCCTGGAGGTGAAGGTGCGGGCCTTGCTCGCAGAACGTCGCCAGGCTAAGGGGTACATCAAGGAACTAGAGGCTGCAGCTATAAGCTGCCAGTGACCGAGTCCTAAGAACTTCAACTGGCTTGTATCGCAGCGAATAAGACCGCGCCTAGTCCTACGCACATTGCGCTTAGCGCAAGTAATAGGAACGGTTGCTCGCCGCCGCTACTGTCCTCCTTAGCCGGCCCTGAGAGAGGTGGAACCCTGCTCACCTGATAGTGGCCACCAGGATTGAATAGCGTCACTGTCCTTGATAACTGATAGCGCAACCGAACGCTCCTTTCCGGTCTCTGGCTTGAACTCTATGGTCAAACCATTCGCGCTGAGTATTGCGATAACGAATGCGGATAGCAAGGCGAATGACGCGCCACACGTCGCAATCGCGATCACCTCAATTGCTTTTTTCTTTGCACGCCTACCTCCTTCGCGCGATAAGGATTAGATGTCATTTTGACATTAATCATCAGACGATTCCGCGAATGAGGCTGCAGATATGCGCATTGGCCTCGGTGTGTCACGTCCGGCGAGCCAGCAGGTTGCGCCGGGAGGGGGCAGGAGTAGAGGCATGCCAGTAACCCCTCATAGGCGAGGGATTACATGGTGGGAAGATCCCACCTATTCACCTTTCGGCACCTCGGCGAGGATGGCGCGGATCTGCTCAATGTTCGGCGGCCGGCGCGGCCCCGAGTGGCGTAGGGACCGTTTCGTTCTCCCAGCGGCCGAAGCCCAGGCTTTTGCCAGTAGCCAATCCTGCTGTCCAGCGGTATTGCTGATGACGATGTCCCGGCCCATAAGGTCAGCGATCTGCTCGCACAGATTGTCGCGCTCGTCCGGAGAGCGTTCGGCCAGCGTCATACGTAGGTGGGAGTCGAGCAGGGCTTGGACGAGAGAGGACTTGCGCATTGATCTGAGGTTGGTGGTAAAGACGCCGTCCTTGGCGAAAGAGTAAAAGAGCCCGGTGTGATGCGGGCCTGGCCCAAGCCTGGCTATCGATTTGAGTGAACGGACCAGAAATCGTGAGTGGCGAGCTTTACCAGAAGCAGAGCACCGTTGAGAGCAGCACAATACCCGTTATCACGATCTAGACCAACAGAATCACTATAGCTGCTTTGAGCTCTTAGTCAGTCATTCTTCGCGTTGTAACCGCTGGGTAGATCGTGCCCATTCGAGCAGCGATCCTACCTCATCAGTACGATCGTCGATGCCTCTCTCTTCGAGCCTATGAATCAGCTGAGCCAAGAAAATGGGATCCTGTCGGGCCTGATCCATAACCGTGCTGAGATTCAGCTGTTCGAGTAGTAGGAGTCGGGTGCGAACTTCGCTATCGGGGTTGGTCATAGCGGCCTCTTTGATGTCGGCTGCTAGAGCCATGGCGGGGCTCAGTAGACCCAAAGCAATTGGCGAAGTGCCACCGTTCGGCTTCGCGGGCATTCAGGGTAAGACTGCTCAGCCAGGTCATTTAGCTGCAGGAAAAACGTCAGGGGATCGGGTGTCGGCAGAACGCCGGGAGAGGGGAGAAAATCGTTTCCGTATTGAAATCGACGTGCCGCGCCGTTGCTGGCCTGGAGACGTATTCAATAGGTATGACTTACGGAAATGAGAAAGCTACGCAGGCCGCGCCATTGCTGGATTTGCCGGCAGACTTGAAAACCGCCGACTCGCAAGGGTCCCAGAGTTCGAATCTCTGCGCTTCCGCCACCTTCGAAGCCCCGTTCTTACGGGGCTTTTTGCTGTCTAGAGGGGCGGATTTCAAGGCCCGTTGGGCGGGTAAAAAAGGAGGAGTTCCGAAACTATTTCGGAACAGTTCCGAAACTCCGCCTATTTCGTGGGGCTCGCGATAGCGCCCAGACGACGATAGACACGCTCGGTGATGTCCTCCTCGGTGTGGCCCAGAAGCTTGCTCGCTTCCTTCGGATCGAGGATTTCAGAGGCCGCTTTCGGCCTGATGTCGCGAAACTGGAACTGGCCGATCCGGAGCGCCAGTTGCGCATCGCCTGCCTCCATCGCGGCGATCTTCGCCAAGTCTCTGGCCGCATCCCAGCGGATCCGCAGCATTGACGTCGTGAGGCGGCGCCCGCGACCGGTGACGATCAGGAACGGGCTGACCCGGACAGGGTAGCGGGCTACGAACATCCGCAGCAGCGCGCCCAGGCTGTTGTCCGCCCCATTGGCCTGCAACAGGATGCGCAAGCGTTTGCTGGTCTTCCCCTGCTGCACGGTCAGGAACTCCCCCTCGACATCATCCCAGCGCATGGACAGCACGTCGGCCGGGCGCTGGCCGGTGAGGTAGGCGAGGTCCATGGCGTCCTTCAGCTCCGGCGTGGCCTTCTGATAGACAGCAGCCCACACCGCGTCATTGGCATAGTAGTCTCTGGGTGCTTCCCGGTTCTTCCTGACGCCCTGGCATGGATTCTCCCGGACCGTCAGCCCCCATTCCCGCGCCATGTTGAAGACGTGGGATAGCGTGGCAATCTCGCGATTGGCTCGCACCTTCGCCGTCCGGGCGTCTCGGTACTGGGCGATGGTTGCCGGGGTGATTGAGTCGATAGGCGCTTCGTCGAAAACGGGCCTGAGCTGACGCAGCTCGGCGAGGTTGTCCCGCTGGGTGCGGGGCGCCTTCTTGGGGATCACGTCCCGGACGTACCGATCGAAGATGGAGCGCATCACCCGTAGGTCCTGTGGCTTCTCCTTCGCTTCCAGCTCCGCCCACCGCATTCTGGCGACGTCCAAGTCGCCCCCCAGTGGGATCTCCTTCCCGGCAGCATCGCGATAGTAGTAGGCCACCCAGACCTTGCCGTTCTTCCTGGCCCGCTTGCGCCGGTAGACGCCCGGGGGCAGGTCGCGGTTCTCCTTGCTTCTAGGGCGCATCTCATTTCACTCGAGAAAGGTCCGGCGTCCAGGCCTGGGCCGGCAGTGGAGGGGGCTGGTAGGCTCCAGGTGCTGGAAGAATGCCAAGCTTTTGCCGGGCATACAGGCGCCCTACCAATGGCCGCTTGCCGCGGCTCTCGACGTAGTGCCAACGGTGATCGTCAAGCCAGCGGCGTTGCCAACCTCTGGCTTTGTAGCCGGTAATCTCGGCCAGCTCTTCATCGGAAAGGATTTCGCTTTCCATGGGCAATACCTCTTCGCGCCGGCCGGCTGCCAGCGGTGCGGGATGATAGGAAGTAGCGGATCTAGCAGGCAGGATTGGCTCAGCGAGTGATCCGATGGCGGGTGCTATTTGGCTCGCGGTTCTGTTTCTACAGCTGGCGGTCAGGAGGAAAGGGCATATAACCCTTCTCACCAAATCTCCAAGACAATCGCAAAGTTTGCGCTTGGATGTAGCGCCTAGCCTTCGTAAAAAAGCGCTACGGAGCGGCTGCTCTAAGATGCCGGCGGCTATTCTGCCGAACATGCCAACAGCCAGGATCGCCTACGTCCCACGCAATATCCTTATTGATCAGCGGACGACCTCGTACGCCCAGCGAATGGCATGGGCGATGCAGGCGATGCCTACAAAAGACAAATGGATAAGGGGAGCTGCGATCACGGCCGGACCATCGATGCTGTTAAGCATGAATACCATGCTCACAACGTCCACTGCGATGAATGCCAGTATTCCCAGAAGATAAGGTCTCCAAAGCCTAGGGAATGCGCTAAGGACGGCAAGAACGAAGAGCGATCCCATCCAAAGTAGGCTCAGTGCAAATGACATGGCCATATTGGGTAAACCTTTAGTTCGCGGAGGGTAAGATGATCATCACCCAGACTGGACTGAATGCAGGGATTATCCCAGTACTGCCTTACCCTTAGGAGATAGGCTATATTTATATCTATTCCCGCTCGGATATTTGGTGAACTTCGCTGGCTAATTTATTTGCGCACTAATCTTCCTTGTAGAGCTCTTTGATAAAGTATTCTCTGCTTTTTTCAAGCTCTAGTTCTACCCATTCCTTAGATAGCGACCCACTCTCTTTTGAGCTTTTTATTAATTCGCTTTCAAAGTTTAGGCTTTCTGATATCAAGCCAAACTCCGAGCCGAATGATTTGGCATTCCTCATGATCTCATACAATGTTTTATGCTCAGAAACGGTTTTCTTGTGCTTGCTCATGCGGTTAGCTCCTCCTTGCGATACCCGGCATTACAAAATGCCACGTTTCGTTCGATCAGGATTGATAGCAGTTTTGCAACTGTCAGAGTGAAAACTTTATCTCTTCCCCAAGAAAATTGACCAGGGTAGTCGCTAGTAAAAACTATTACACCCAGCGGCTTTTTACCGTCTCCGATTTGTCCTGAATCATTTATTGGTACAGAAATAAATGATCGATATTTACGATCGCTAGGGTTTGTAGATGTTGTACTGAGTTCTGAGCTTTTAGTGATGTCTTGGCAAATTTTTGCTTCGCCTTGGATAAACGCCAAACCAACATGGCCTTGACCTGGCTTCCAGCTTCTATTTGAAGTTTTTAGCCTGTTGTCGTGGCTTCTCCACTTGACGATCAGTTCGTCACTGGACCTGTCGTGAAGGTAAAGCGCGAAATTATACAGCGCATCATTTTGGTAGATAAATAGCTTCGATCTATGCTCAACCAGATGAGAAAGTATTCTAGTGAGACTGTGCTCCCAGAACTTTAAACGATCATTAAAGGGAAGGTTCTCTGGCGCAGCATTCATCTCGTCGATGATCGACTCAAGCTCAAGAGTCATAAGATAAACAACGCTTTGTTGAGTTTTGGATGTTTCGAATAAAGATTCCGCGTTAGGTATTATCTCTGTTTTGTATTTTCTGTTTTCTGTCAATAGGTCGTCTACTGCTAAAGTCGTAGATTTTCGGCTCCCTGCCATATATATTACGGCGGCAAATACTAGGTGTACTATTGTTGTGACGATGTAAATCGTTTTTTCCAATAATGAAAAATTCTGCTCCGCAAAAAGTTTGCTAGCAAATACACCTATTATTAATGGTGCGAAAAGCGTCATCCAAGTGTTTGCCGAAAAAATCACGGCTGAAATTATGCTGGCTTCAATGCGCTTGTTGGCGGCATTTGTATTTTCTACTTCCATCAATTCTCTTCCGCGTTTTTACAAGCTCGGTTTGCAGCACTGGATGAAGATTATAGCTGCTTCTGCATTGATCGCGTTGCCGTAGGCGCGCAGGCGTCCCACTCGGGCGGGAGCCCTATCAGCCAGCGGGAATGTGCCGGGTTCAACTGGCCGGAACTTGCCATCCCGGCATCCGAGCCAGTCAGCATCTCGCCAGAAGCCGTTAACCGGACCGGGGAGGGCGTCCGCGTCATCCCCGCGCACCTGGGCAAATCTCGATCCGCGTGCCGGCTGCTGTTGTCCAGGCTGCCCACGCTGTTCTTGTGATCCCGCACAACTGGTGTCGGCCAGCCCGCCAGCACTGCTCGCCGCCCCAGCTGATCCGCCCTCATGCCGAACACCGTGTTCAGCTCTGGGACTCTGGGTTTTATTTCCCCCGTGTCCCGCCAGTCTCGCGATGTTGGGGTAGTCCATCCCGCCAGCAACAGCGCCTGGCAAAGATCCTGTGGCGATCCCTTTTGGACGATTTCTCGCAGTGCGGCTTCCAGCGTTCTGACGTTCTTTTCCCCATCCGCTGATCTGAGCGTTGGCCATCCAGTAGAGCCGGTCGCGGATGTTCGGAGCACCGACGCCCGCAGCCGGGAACGGGATGGCCCCGAAGGAGTACGCCATGGCTTCCAGGTCAGCCTGTACAAGGTCGATCCAAGGGCCTGCGTTTTTGCTCGCAACCTGCTCTCCAAAGACGACTGGAGGCTGGCGCTCGCGGATGAGCCAATGGAAGTCCGGCCAGAGGTGCCGCTCGTCATCAAACCCAGCTCCCGCGCCTGCCTGGGAGAAAGGTTGGCAAGGACAGGAACCGGTCCAAACAGGTCGATCATCTGGCCAGCCGGCGCGGCGAAGAGCGTAGGACCAAACCCCGATACCGGCCAAGAAATGGCACTGGGTGTAGGGCTTGAGGTCGTCTGGTCGAACATCGCGGATGTCCCTCTCGTCGACGTCGCCAGGCGCGATGTGCCCGGCGGAAATTAGGGAGCGCAGCCACGCGGCCGCATACGGGTCGATCTCGTTGTAGTAGGCGGCCATTGATTACTCGGCGTGGTCAGGCGGCTTTCGATCCGAAGGGCTGAAGGCCAACCTTCGGGGCGCCGGTCTTCTTGTCCTTCAGCGGCTCGCCCTGGGCATCCAGGAGAACGGACTTGGCCTTGATCTGTAGCTCGCGGCAATCGAGCGTGCGCCTGGCGATCGCTATGAACTGCTCGGCGTACTGCGGGGCGTCGTACAGCGGCGACAGCTGCTTCACCCGCTTGCTGGCCATGATCTTGTCCGCGCGCTCCTCGCAGGCCTGCTGCCACTCCTGCGGGGTCAGCTGCAGGCGCTGGCCGGAATCGTCTCGGCGAGTGGTGGAAACCTTCTTGCGCGCCTCGGCCAGCGCAACGTCACGAGTCATGCCGAACACTGCGAAGGTGCTCATGATGCCTCCAGCGTCTTTACCAGGCCGGCGAAGGTGGCAGCGTGCTGATCGGCTGCGCGCTTCTTGGATCGGGACTCAGCAGCGATACCCCGCACCCGGGGCGCGCTGCTGTTGAACTCGGCGGGGCGGGTCAGCTCGGCCGGGGCCAGGTAGGGTAGGGTGGCGATGCTGCCGCCGGCGGCCAGGTACTGCTCGACGGCCTGGCCCAGGCTGGCGCGCTGCGGCTCCCGCGCTCGGATGTCGTGCTGAAAGTCGGGGATCATGCGGTGAGCTCCCCTTCAGTGCGCAGCAGGTTGGCCGCGGTGCGCCAGGCGGGGACCTTCTGGTCAGCCTTGCGGTAGTAGTGGACCCAGGTGCCGTTGGCGCGGCGCTCGGCGCGATAGGGCCAGCACTCGAAGCCCAGCATGCGGGCACGCGAAATCACTGCCGCCGGGCTACGCCCGATGATAGGTAGGGTGATCATGATGATGGTCTCGGGATGGCGCCGAGCGGCGCGGGGGAATGGGTGCCGGCTTCAGGGTTGAACCGTGGCCGGCGGTGATGCAGTGCGAGCTCCTGTTGACCTATAGCTGGCGCGACGTCCGGTCTTCTGCATCGGGGTGTGATCTCGCTGGACTCCAACCAGCACCTCCCTCGCGAGCGGGCGCCCTGTCTGGAAGATCACACCCCGATGCAGCCTGGTGACCCAGGCGATCGGCCCAATCAGGTGGAGCGGGGTGGAATGACCATTTCGGCGAAACGTGACATGTCACGCTGGGCGATCTGGTCGGCATGGTGGATCAGCAGGGTCAGTACCTCGGCCCGCTGTTTGAAGCCGCCGGCGGCGCAGATCCGGTCCAGCGCCTCGGCGGTACGCTGGTACATCTCGAACGGCATCACCTGGTGGCCCAGGGCGGTCAGGCGGTCGGCCTCGCGCTTTCGCTGGTCGGCCTTCCGCTCGGCGGCGGTCTTCGGTGTGGTCATGCGTAGATCTCCGGGGCTTCAGCGCGGCGCATCATCCGAACCTGGGCGGTGCGGCGTTCCGGCGCGCGGCGGTCGCGGCGCATCGGGTCTTCGTCGAGGAAGGCATGGGCCATCACCAGGGTCATCAGGGCCACGCACAGCGGGCTGATGATCTGGCGCTTCATGGCCTCGGCCACCAGCTGCGGGGCGCGCTGCACGCCCAGCTTGAACATCGCGCTGCTGACGCGCTTGGTGACGGTCATGGGGGCAATCGCCATGTCGCGGGCGATCTGCTTGTGGGTCAGGCCGCTGGCCAGGCCCATCACGCATTCCAGTTCTCGGGGAGCCAGGCCCATGCCCAGGCGTCCTTGCCATTGCCCGAATTCGATCACGGTGTGGATCCTTACGCCGCTGCGGCGTGGTACTGGTGTTGGTTGAGGAGCTCTTCGAAGCCCGCCAGCGTGCGCTGGAAGTAGAGCTTCAGCCCGGGGGTGGAGGCCTGCTGCATCTCGCGCCGGTACATGGCGGCGAGGTCTTCAACGTGCGGCAGGATGTTCAGGTACAGGGTAGCCGGCGTGGCCGCTTCGATCTGGGCGCGCAGCCAGGCGACGTAGTGCTGGTTCATGACGAGCTCCTCAGCAGCCTGATCCCTCGGGCCGTGTTGGGGGTGAGCTTCAGAAATCCCTTTTCTTCCAGCGCTTCCAAGTGCTCCTGGGCGCCGTTGGGCGATGCCATGCCCATCAGCTCGGCCAGCTCGGCGCGGGTGGGCGGGTAGTTATGGGCCGACAGGAAGGCTTCCACTTCCTGCAGGGTCTGCAGCTGGCGCGGGGTGAGATCGTTGGCCATGTGGCCTCCTGTTCGGTTGGCATCCCGTCTGGCCCTCGTGGGAAGGCCAGCCAGTGATGCCCTACGCTGCAGTTACCTGGCTTGCGCGAGCACTGCGGATCTGTCCGTTCACGTTGATCTTGAGCCAGACGCCGCGGCCCTTTCCGCTGCCCAGGTTGACGCTGTTCAGGTAGGTGCCCTGCTTCTCGCCGCTACGCAGCTTTACGGTTACGGCCTGGCCTTCTTTCAACTCGATCATGGGGTGTTGCTCCTTTGGGGTGGTTTTCCCGGCTGGCCCTGTCGCCAAGGCCAGCGAGGAAAACTGCTCTCCACCACGCGCATCGCCGGGGTCGTCCCTCTGGCCGGTCTCCACTCTCTGGGTGGTGTGCGGCTGGCTTGCGTGGCTTCGCTCGGCAGGGTGTATTGCCGAGGCCAGTACCAGAGCTGGCATGGGAGCCGAAACTTGTAGCCCGCGCTGTACGCCTGGTGGCGGATCGGCTCGCGGGGATCCCGAATTGTTGAAAGAGCAGGGCGGCTTTCGCTGCCGGCAGGTTGTGACCTGCCATGGAGTAAATATGTACCATAGGTTCAAATCAGGTCAAGTACCAAAAGTACAGATTTTTCTGCGGGCATTAAAAAGCCCGCTCGGCGGCGGGCTTTCGGTGACAGCAGGTCAGTCCTCTTTCGGTACCGTCCAGAACACCTGGACATGGCCATCGTCGCGATGCGCGATCGTCACGTTGTCGTTCTCGCCGATCTCGTCCAGCACCCGGTCCCAGGCTTCAGGGTCGTCGCTGGGGTAGCGCTCCAGCACCGCAGCCTTGTCCTTCTGCGCGGCCGGTGCGTTGATGGCTCGCATGACCCGCTGGGAAAGGAGCGTGTAGGCGTCCACTGGTGGGCGGGGCTGTTCGGCGGTGGCAACGTTACGCGGCATCGGGTACCTCCTTACTGTGATACTGTTCAAATATACAGTATGGTAGCGAACCGGAAGGCGCAAGGCCGGTAGTGCGGATGTACTACATCGCGTCGGCTCGCCCGGCCCCCAGGAGCCCGCCGGCGTATCATCGCGCCCGCATCAGATCAGGAGACGACCCATGTCCTACAACCTCGCTGACCTACCCATGGACGAACGCCGCGCCATGGAGGACCACAAGGCCGAACTCTTCGAGTTCTGGAAGGCGAACAAGGACCGCAGCTACGGCGATGCCGCGCGGATATTCGGGGCGAAGGAGAAGAAGGGGAAGGGCTGGCGCGCCTGGGCCGACCTGGAGCTGGCCGGCATGGAGCCTCAGCAGTACCGCAACATGGTGAAGGCCGAGATCAACCGACTGCAGAGCGGGAAACCGCGAGAGTAGGGCAGCCAGGTAGAGAAAACCCGGCGCCAGGCCGGGCTAGTCCTCAAACACACCTTCCGCCTTTGTGATGAGAGCCTGTGCCGCCAACTGGATGGGTGCCTTTGGGGCAGGCTTGGGCCAACATCGGTCCAGATAGAGCGAGCAGCAGGCCGAGCAGAACGATTTTCTTCATGGCAATCCTCCGTAACGACCACAACGGTCATGGAGGTTATCGGCTGATCAGACGTCTGCTATAGGGCGGAGATGAACCGGCTGCAGAGCGCCAAGCCGCGAGAGTGACGCCTACCGAGCAATGGAGTAGTTGTCCACAGCGAGCACATTAGTGCGAAGCACTCGTCCGTTCTCGACCACTGAATAGTGGAATAGCCTGATAGCCTTCGCATCCCTCAACGCGTCGAAAAGCTCATTTAGTCTTTCAGGATCGAAGCTCGAAAGGTCAATTTTCCCAGCGAAAGCGTACTCTTCGCCCGGTATGCGTAGCGTCAGCGACAGAGCTTCGCCATTCCTCTTGATCATGTCGATCAAAAGGTCCTCCCTTCTTTCCTGCCTCGCTCTGGTGTGAGGTTCTGCCGCGCGAATGTTTGCAAGCTCGTCAGCGTTGTAGTGCTCACCCTGGATGCTGATCGATGACGCGTCAGGAGCCCCCTGGACTATGGACCTATAGCCTTCAGTAGCTCGGTCCCTAAGCATTCTTGCCTCCTCAGGAGGCTTTCTAGAGAGCGCGTCCGCCAGCTTTTCTACCAGCCGAGCGTGCGTGTCCTCTACTTTCTGTGATGCATCTAGGCGTGCCTGCTCCGCATGGGTTCCATTCCATTCTTTGAAGGCTTGGTACCCTGCATAGCTCAACACAGCCACGATCAGAATCGCAGTTATGTTGTTACCGGAGAGCTTGTTCAAGGGAAGCGCTGCAAGCAGACGGTTGATGAATTCATCCAGAGGGCCTTTACCGTGAGTGCACCCTTCGGTGATTTTGAAGACGATCTCAAGGTCGGCCTTCTCTGCGTGTGTGAGTCTCGTGAGGACGGGAGTTCCATACCGTATTTCAGCATAGGCCCGCATCATCTGCTCATGGAATTCGATGAAGCCCTCCATGAGTTTCGGGGTCAGCGTTCCCTTATACCGATCACCTTCCACCTCTACGTCGAAATTGGGCCATCCTTTGAAGACGGGCACCACCTGCGCCGAGGGATCTGCGGCGTCAAGAAACCGCAGAAAGGATTTCGCGCTGGTCACTACGTTCTGTTTCGACATTAGCAGTTCCTGGATACATCTGGTCTCGGCGAGTTATTGCAATTGCTCACCATGATTTCGCCCTCAGGCCCTCCGTGCATTCCTTCACGTCGTCATCGATCACGCTGCCCGGCTTGATGCACTCCTGCATGGAGCGCCGAGGCCCTCGGTTCTCGATCCGCTCCTGACGTTCAACCTGCGCGAGCGCCTGCTTGGCGCCGTCCGCCATTGGGCCTTTGCCAGCGGCCCAGGTCTGCAGGATGGATTTCTGGGTATAGCTCGTCGCGGCCTCGACTGCCGGGCGAATTGCGTTCGCAGCCTGGGCGAGGGCGGTGTCTTCGGCGAAGACAGGGGTGGCGAGAAAGAGGGTGACCGAGCTGGTCAGGAGGTATCGCATACAGGCTTCCTTGCTGTGTGATAACCAGGGGTATCGGCATCCTGCCGGCTGGCTTTAGGTTAGACCTTTCCACCACGCGTAGATGGTGAAAGCGCACAGGCTGGCCGTGGCTATCAGGAAGACGCCGTTCAGCGTGCCAATGATGTAGGTGGTCAGCTTCGTGAAGATCGGGTGTTCCTCTATCGTCAAGTGAAGACTCTCATAGCGGCGCCAGCAAAAAGCCCCGCCAGCCCCATCGTCATTACTATCGCAACAGCCCCAAGTACCTTAGCTTCCTTTCTAGATATCTCGTCCATGAGTCTAAAGCGCTCCGTTATCAGCCTAGAGAGCTAATGACCAAGGCAACCATCCCTGCCAACCCAATCGCCATCAGGACGACGGTGAGCCCGAAGGCGACAACTAGCTTCTTCTCGAAGTCATCCATGGGCGGCCTCTTGGGTTTGCTTACAGTTCCGGCTCCTGCACCGACCACACCCATCCCAGCTCTGGATCCAGGCGCAGGTGATAGGTTGTGAGCATGGGCAGCGAGCCCAGCGTCCCGGGCGAAGAGTCCATCTGGAAAGAGCTATGTGGCCAGGCGTAGGACTGTCCCTTCACCGGGCCATCGATGATCGGCAGAGCGATGTAGGGGTCACGCCCCAGGTGTTCCGATGCCATCACGGCCTCCTTGGCTACTTGATTGCCCTGCACCACGCGAGCCACATCCGCTCCTCGGTGGAGAGCTTCCCGACAGCGCGGGCCTCAAAGTTCCTTATCATCGTCGCGCGGAACGCCGGTGAGGCTTGTGCTTCGAGCATCACTGAGCCGAGGTTCGTCGCAGAGAGCTTGCCCATGCGAAGCTCCCATTCGTAGTTGATATTCACCATGGCATCCCCTCCGGGGCGGCGGCGTACCAGGCCACTGACCTATCGCTGTTTCGGCTCGGCCAGACGTCTTTCCAAAGCCTGATCGCATTCATGGGCACCTCCTGTGCCGGTAGGTCAGAACTGCTCGAGCTTCGCTATCACCACGCCCAGGATCACGGCCTCGCTGTCGATCCGCACGAAGGGCTCCGGCCAGGACGGGTTCAGCGCCTTCAGATAGCGGAACGTCCCCTCGACCACCAGTTGCTTGAAGGTAGCCTCCTGCTCGTCGACCATCTTCACCACCACAAAGCTGCGATTGATCGCCTCGACCTCGGGGTCGCAGTAGATGATGTCGCCTTCGCTGAAGGACTTCCCGCCGTGGGGATTGAACATCGAGTCGCCGCGCACGCGCAGCGCGAACGTCCAGTCGCTGTGAGGAACAGGGCAAGGTAGGTATTTCTCGGCCATGCCTGGTGCGTAGGCCTCTACTGCCTCATGGAACGATCCGGCCTGCACCCAGCTGATCAGCGGGATGTTGCCGCGGTTGGCCGGGGCCGGCTCGGTGTTGGGCGCTTCGCGCGAGTCGGCTGCAGCGATGCTATGGCGCTGCAGCCCCTCACCATACTCCAGCCACTCCCGGCGCACGCCCAGCTCGTCGGCCAGCTTCAACAGCTTTTCCGATCCTGGTACCGCCTCGCCGTTGAGCCATTTACTGGCCGCTTTCGCTGTCACGCCGGTGGCTTTCGCCAGGCGAGCGCCTGCGCCCCAGTCCTGCCAGCCGGCAGCCGAGATCGCCTTCTTCAGGCGTTGAGCGAAGCCTGATCGCAAATCCGATGAATGAACCATGGGTTCAATAATCGCACGGCTTGCCTGTACTTTCAGTTCCATCTTAATATGTACTCCGGGTACAAATTTAAGTCGCAGGAGAAGCCATGAGCTTGCTCAGAGAGGCGGTAGATGCCGCAGGTGGAGTCGAGAAAGCGGCCGCGCTTTGCGGCGTCAGTCCTCGGGCTGTTTACAAGTGGCTGAAGGCAGGAAGCCTGCCCCGCACCGACTACACCGGCGAGACCCGCTATGCGGCTCTCCTGGCTGGTGCATCGGAAGGTCGGGTGGCCGCCAACGTCCTGTTGGCTGAGACCTCTCCGGGCCGGGCCGCCTGACCATGGAACCCATTATCCGCGTCATGGCCTTGCGCCAGCAGTCACGCGGGATAGCTGTGATTCCGTCCAGTACGCGAATCGCAGGCACAAAAAAGCCCGGCGGCAACCGGGCTTTCTATACAGCAACTCTGCGAGGAGTGATCCGAGTATGAACGACCTGACCCTTACCGGCAACACCCTGACCATGAGCAGCCGTGAGATAGCGGATCTGGTCAATCGTCGCCATGACAACGTCAAGCGCACCATCGACACCCTGGTGCAGCGCAGCGTGATTGGACTCCCTCAGATTGAGGAAGTATCGAATCTCGGTCCCGGCCCTCTGGTAGTGCTCGAATACCGCATTGGCAAGCGCGACAGCTTCGTCGTCGTCGCCCAGCTCTCGCCTGAGTTCACTGCCGCCCTGGTTGACCGTTGGCAGCAGCTCGAGCAGTCCCAGGCCATGGCTGCCATTCCTGACTTCAACAATCCGGCCGCCGCTGCGCGCGCCTGGGCTGAACAGTTCGAGCTGCAGCAGGCGGCCAACCAGGCCCTGGCCATCGCAGCCCCGAAAGCTGAGTTCGTCGACCGCTACGTCGATGGCACTGGCCTGAAGGGCTTCCGCCAGGTCTGCAAGCTCCTCGGCGCCAACGAGAACGAATTCCGCCTTTTCCTGGCCGATGCCCACGTCTGGTATCGCCTGGGCGGTGAGTGGGTCCCTTACGCCGAGCACATCGCCGCTGGCCGCGTCCACGTCAAGACCGGTCAGGCCGGCAACGGCCACAACTTCAACGCCGCCAAGTTCACCCCCAAAGGCATCGAGTGGATCGCCGGGAAGTGGGCTGCCTACAAGCTTCAAGGTGCCGCATGAGCGTTCAAGCCATGTCCTGGGCCATGCAGATGCCCAAGTCCACCCTGGGCGACGCCTCCGCCCGCCACGTGCTGCTGTGCCTGGCCAACTACGCCGGCCAGGACGGTCGTGGTGCTTTCCCCTCTGCCGAGCAGCTGGCTGAAGACACTGGCCTGTCCGAGCGGACCGTTCGGTACAAGCTGGACCTGCTGGAAGAGATGGGCCTGATCACCCGTGGCAACCAGGCGATCGCCGCAGCCTACATCGGCCGGAAAGACCGCATCACCAACGTCTACGACCTCCAGCTGAAACGGGGTGCAGTGGCTGCACCCGGTGAAGGAACGGGGTGCAGTTCACAACAGAACGGGGTGCAAACCACGACAGAACGGGGTGCAGCCGTTGCACCCAATACGTCACTGAACCAAGAACAGAACCAAGAGCAAGGCCGCGAGGGCGCGGCGAGCGCATCCGGTGAGGCTGGTTCGAACGATCCCGAGACCGCCCCTGATCAACCCCGGAGCCGCGCCAAGGGCTTCAGCCTGACCGACATGCATGCCCTGACCGAAACCGCCGGCATCGCAATCGCCACCGACGTCGCCCAGGACTACCTGGCCCACCGCCGCGGCATCAAGGCCCCGCTGAACGCCACGATCTGGAAAACCACCCTGATCGAGCTGGCCAAGCTTGCCCCGCACGGCATCACCGCCGACCAGGCCCTGGCCGAAGCCATGGCCGCCGGCTGGCGTGGCCTGAAATCCGAGTGGCTGGTGAATCGCCTGAAGCGCCAGCAGGGCCCTGGCGCAGGCCCCAACGACGACGACACCAGCTGGGCCAATAACCTGAACGAGGATCTGTGATGCGCAACGCCACCGAGATCGTGAAGCATGTGGACTTCAGCCAGGCTCGCCCGGCGGTCCAGCATCAGCCGACCAGCATCGACGAGGGCACCGCCCAGGTCGTGAACTCGCTGTTTAACGAGCTGAAGTCCATCTTCCCCGCCTGGAAGCAGGCCTGGCCGGACGACGAAGCCCTGAAGCGCGCCAAGCGCTCCTGGATCAAGGGCCTGATGGCCGCCGGCATCCACTCGCTGGAGCAGATCCGCTTCGGCCTAATGACCTGCCGGGCCAGCGGCCAAGACTTCGCGCCCAGCGTCGGCAAGTTCGTGGAGTGGTGCCAGCCCACCGCCGAGCAGCTGGGCCTGCCGCCGACCGAGAAGGCCTTCCAGGAGGCCGCCCGCAACTCGCACCCGGCGGTGGGGCAGGGTGCCCGCTGGACCCATCCGGCCGTGCACCACGCCGCCACGGAGTCCGGGCTCAGCAACCTGTTCCGCCTGAACGAAGACGCCGGCCGGAAGCTGTTCGAGCGCAACTACTCGATCGCCTGCCGCATGGTCGCCGCCGGCCAGCCGCTGCGCGAGATCCCCAAGGCTCTGCCTGCCGAGGTTTCCACCCCGGCCAAGCCGGAGACCGTCAAGTCCGAGCTGGCCAAGATGCGCGCCGCGCTGGGCCGCCGCTCGTGAAGGCCTGCTGGATGGTCCTGCTCCCCAATCGCGCGCCGTTCGCAATGGTCGGCGCCCAGATCAACCGCGACGAGGCGCTGGCCTGCGCTCGCATCATCTGGCCGGAGGCCGACGTAGCATGATGTTCACCCAGCAGGAATACGACGAAGCGCGCCGCCTGGCCTATGACCAGGGCTTCAACCGCGGCTCCGGCATGGACCCCAAGATCCAGCACACCGAGGCCTATATCCACTTCCGCGAGCAGGAGCTGGCCGGGCCGGTGAAGCGCGAGCGCAAGGCGCCGGCAACGCGCCGCCCGATCGGCGACTTCCTGGGCGATGGCGAGGGCCGCGGACTATGAGCGCCTTCGTCACGTTCGCCATGCTGCTGGCCCTGGCCACCGCCGGCCAGATCGCCATCAGCCACCGCCGCAGTGCTCATCGCCGCACCACCGCCCAGGCCTATCGGTCGGGAGCTGCCCAATGAGCCGCGCCCAGTCCAAGAAGCTCCGCGATAGCGCCCGCGGCCAGGACTGCACCCTGCGCATCCCGGGCGTCTGCAACTTCAACCCCGAGACCACGGTGCTGGCTCACCTGGCGTGCGGCCAGAAGGGCATGGGCCTGAAGAGCCCGGACAACATGGCCGTGTTCGCCTGCAACTGCTGTCATGACCTGCTGGACGGCCGCCGCCAGGGTGAGCTGGATCAGCGCGACGTCATCCGTGCCCTGGGCGAGACCCAGGCAATCTGGATCCGCGACGGGCTGATGACGATCCGGGGTTCCGCATGACCGCCGCCCTCAAGCCCAGGGCCGCTCCGCGCGAGACCCGCACCCGCAAGAAGCCCATCGACTGGGAAGGCATCGAGCAGACCCAGCTCTTCACCTGGTTGGAGCTGGCCTTCCCCAAGGAAGCGAAGTCGATCTACCACGTCCCCAACGGTGGCCACCGCCACAAGGCTACGGCCGGCAAGCTGAAAGGGCAGGGCGTGCGCGCCGGGATGCCGGACATCAACGTCGACATCGCCCGGGGCGGCTACTTCGGCATGCGGATCGAGTTCAAGGCCACCCCGCCGCACGACGCCGCGGTATCGGCCGCCCAGCTGGCCGCTCTCCAGCGCCTGACCGACCAGGGCTACCTAGCGATCGTCTGCCGCGGCGTGCACGACGCCCGCGAGCACCTGACCGCCTATCTCCGCCTGCCTGCTACTGAGGCCCGCCCATGAACCACCCAGCACAAGACCTGGCCGGCCTGGCCCGGCAGATCCTCGGCCACTCGCTGGTGGTGCTGCTCAGCCACCACGACAAGGCCTACCAGGCCGCACCGGAGAACGCCCGCGCGCTGATCGCCGAGATGACCGCTATGTCTGCCCAGCGCCTGGCCGCTGCCACAGATGAAGAGCTGCGTCGCCGCTGGCAGGTACTGGAAGAACAGCGGAGTCAGTGCTTCGGCCGTATCTCTGCCGCCCAAGGCCTGCGCTCTGGTCGCGGCCGGGGTGACCGCTTCAGGTCCTGGCGCGACACCAGCACCATCGACCGCGCCGCAGAGGAAAAGGCCCAGCGTGACATGTCACGTTTTCAGACCGAGAAGGACCTGATCACCGAGGAGATCAACCGGAGGGCCAATGCGCAAGCAGCACGGGCCTGACCTCACCCGCAAGGTGAAGCCGATTTCGCGTTGCGTGACATGTCACGGGCGCGGAGTCACCAAAGGCGTCTTCTACGAGATGGAGTGCATCACCTGTGCCGGTACCGGCTGGGTCGACTACACCACTGGCCAGGCGATGCCCGCCGAGGATCTGGTTTTCACCCTGAGTCACCGCCTTCTGCACCTGGAACAGCAGCTGGCCACCCTGCAGCGGATGCAGCCCTACGAATCGAGCAACCGCCGCGGCCCGCACGGCTCGCATCGCACCGGAGACTGACCATGCAGAGTTTCAGCAGTAGCAAGATATCCACCCTGGTCCGCATCCTCCTCGCCGGCAGCGAGGGAAAGACCGCATCCGCCGCATGGGTGGACGCTGACCAAGATGGAAGAGGGGGCTTCGGCGGCCTGTCGCGCCAAGAGCGCTTCGAGCTGGACTGCGAATACCGGGCCTTCCTGCGCAAGCACCTGAAGGAACGCCACTGGGACGCCCTGATCGCGCGCTACACCATCGAGCCGGCCGACCGCGCGCCAGCCATCAAGCGCCTGGCCCGAATCATTGCCACCCCGGCCCACGACCACTTCAAGTCCTATGCCGTCCTGGCCTGGGCCATGCCGCAGCGCGCTGGCGTCGAGGGGAAGCGATCCACCATCGTGCTGCGCGAGAACATCTACGACATGGCGCGCTGGGACAACAACCAGGGTACCTCCGAGCGCACCATGCGGCGCTGGAGGGGCTACATCCACGAGATGCTAAACGAGGCCCTGGATTTGGCGATTGCTGCTGCAATTCACCTGCTTGAAGGTCAGGAATTGTTCGAAAGAGAAGTTGCTTGACAGGGTTGGCCGTTTGGCCGAACATTTCCCTATCTTGCCGATCCTGCGAATGATGAAGATGCAGCGGAACACAAGCCCAGCCACCGTGCTGGGCTTTTCGTTTCAGGGGAATGCGCAACTGAAGCGATACAAGCGTCGGGCAGCACGTGAGTCCATGGGCGGGGCATGAAGGCAGTCGGAGATCAGCACCGGCCCCCTGATCCAAGCATGGTGGCAGCGCCCATGCATCCCACGAAGTCGCGAACGGCTGGGACGACAACATCTGCCCGCCGGGGAAGCGCCGGCATCATCTTCTAGCTGATCGCTTTCCGTCGCCGCGACGCTTGCTCGCTCAGCCTACAGCGCAGTTCCTCTGCGATGTTTCCCATCGAGCAGATGTCCAGGATTGATAGCAGCGAGCCTTCATAAGTTGCGGCATTGTCGGTAATGACGTCACGAACGATTAGGACCTGATCATCTGGATCTTTTAGGCTCCGCCTCAGGCTCACCTCAAAATTTGATGGGAAAAACGCCTGGACATAGGAGCGCAGACTAACCCGCTGTACTTCGTTGCGCATGGCTCTGTCCCTTCTCGTTTAAAAGGGCAGACTGCACGCAATAGGTACGCTTCGGTCAAGCGTGATCGATGCGATTTCTCTCGTGCTTATGTGGTGGCGGGCTCGCAGCCATAGATGTCTGTGGGCCCTGTGGTAATCGCAGCCTCTGTCACCATATCCGCCGCGGCTTCTGCCAGAGCTACAAGTTGATCGATGAACTCCTGCATCAACGGATCCAGAGAGGTCAGCGACTTCAATGAGTCAATGCAGCTCAGTATCTGTCTGTGCTCCTGCAGAGCATTCGAGCGATCCATCAGCGCCACCGTACCGAATCAAAATTGGAAGGCCCATTGTGATGGCTCAAAACCCTTGAGTTAGAGCTTTTCGTCACCATATGGCTACCGTCTGACGTAGCGTTACGCTCACGCACATTCACAGGCTCGCAATTGCGGGCCTTTTTCGTATCTGCGCACCGGAGAGGCAGATGAATAGCCTTCCACCTCTGCCCGGGCCAGGTGCTGGACTCAGCGACTGGGTCGCCTGGGCCATCCTCGTGGTCATTGGCGCTGCAGGCTTCCTAATCCTGCAGTGGCGCGAGAAGCGCGGGCCGATAACCGAGCGACTCAACACGGCGCTGGCCGATGAGCGCCAGGCCCACAAGGACACCAAGGCCGAGCTGGTCGAGACCCAGCGACTGCTGGAAGAGTCCCGGCAACAGAACAACGGCCTGATCCGCGAGTTCTCCGATATCAAGGCCACCAACGCCAAGATGGAACTGCAGATCGCATACCTCACGGAAGAGATTGCCGAGCTGAAGGTCGAGCTCCTCAAGAGGAATACCGCATGACTGAGCAAGAGCTGTCCCGCCAGAAGGGCAAGACGCGGCGCCTGCTCGACAACCACGGCAGCTGGATCCTGCTGATCGCCGTCGCGATCGCAGCCTGGATGGCCGGCAGCAAGCACAGCGCTGTCACCACCGCCGACACCGTGAAGATCCTCACCGACTCGTTCGAACGGCAGGATGCGCTGCGTGTGTCGCGCATCAAGGAGCTGCTGGACGTGAACCAGCGACTGATGCTGCAGGTGGGGCCCCGGGTAGAGAAGGCAGCCGCCCAGGCCGAGGAGGCCGCGACCAAGGCCTCCAAGGCTGTAGAGGTGGCCGGCAAGGCTCAGGAGCAGGTGAAGCCATGAGCAGGATCGTATCCAGCAATACCCTGGGCATGCAGGTGCTTGAAGCGCTGGGCATCGACCCGGCCAACGTCAGCGCCGTGCAGATCAGCCTGCAGGCAATGGAGCCAGCCACCATCCAGATCACCCGCACGATCAAGGACGAGGAGGCGCGCCAGATCGTCGGCCTGCTGTCCGTGTACAGGATCGAGCCGGCTGAGGCGATAGGAGCTGAGGATGACTGAGCACCAGGAGCTGATCGCCGCTCTGGCACGCCAGACCCAGGCAATGCTGGAACTGGCCGAGAGCAACAGGCTGTTGGCCGAGAGCAATCGCGAGATGGTGGACTACCTGGCTGACCAGCAGGGCGAGGACGCCGGTGACGAGGCGCCACGCCGTGACCTGGCAGGCAGGCCGATCTGATGGGCAAGCTCCGGATGCTCAAGCCCAAGACCAAGACGCTCAAGGAGCGGACGGCAACCGTAGCGCCCGGCTCATGGCGCACTTCGGCACAGACGTCATCCCAACGCGGCTACGGCTACAAGTGGCAGCAAGCTCGACTGATCCACCTGCAGCAGCATCCGTTGTGCAGTTACTGCGAGCGAAGTGGTCGGGTGACCGAGGCTACCGTGGTCGACCACATCGTTCCTCACCGCGGCGACGAGACACTGTTCTGGGATCGCAGCAACTGGCAGTCACTCTGCAAGCCGTGCCACGACAGCACGAAACGTCGTGAGGAGCTTCTGGCCGTCGACCTGTAGGGGGTAGGCGGGTCCAAAGTCTGGAGCCTGAGGGCTTCTAGACCGCGCCCCCTCGCATTCGCAGATTTTTTTCCTCCCACAGGTTTTTGTTAAATGGCCCTCACCCCCAAGAAGCGCGCCTTCATCGACGCGGTCAGGGGAGGTGCGTCCAACAAAGATGCGGCAATCGCCGCCGGGTACTCGGCCAAAACCGCGTCGGCAGCGGGTTCGCGCCTGGCCGCCGATGTGGATGTGAAGCTGGAGCTGCACAAGCTGAACGCCCTGGCCCCCAAGGGCAGCGGTGTTAAAGCGGATGTTAAAGCCAGCCCGAAGAAGGAGCGCCGTCCTAGCGCGCCTAAGGCTGAGCCAGCTCCTGCTGCTGCACCCGAGCACGTCGCTGATGATGACCTGGGTGACGAGCCTGGGCCCGCCGGCTTCGACCTGGCGAAGGCGCTGACCCATGCCGACCCGAAGGACTTCCTGCTGGCGGTCATGAACGACATGGGCACCGAGCCGAAGCTGCGCGTCGATGCCGCCAAGGCGCTGATGCCCTTCGTTCACCAGCGCCGCGGCGAGGGTGGGAAGAAGGAGCAGGCGAAAGAGAAAGCCGGTCAGATCGCTGGGGGCAAGTTCGGCCCGCGCCAGCCGCCGCAGCTCAAGGCGGTGCCAGGCGGTAGGCCGTGAAGTGGTCGACCGCGTGCACCGACTGGGAGCGCCGGATCGTTGCTCGCGAGTCGCTCATCCCGCGGGGTCCGCTCTTCCCGGACCAGGCCGCTGAGGCGCTGGAGGTGTTCGGCCAGCTGCGCATGGTGGATGCCACCGGCAGCCCGCTGATGTGCGAGACCGTCCGCCCCTGGGTGAACGAGTTCGTCGCGGCGATCTTCGGCGCCTACGATGCCGAGACTGGGCGGCGGATGATCACCGAGTTCCTGCTGCTGATCAGCAAGAAGAACGGCAAGTCGACCATCGCCGCCGGCATCATGCTGACGGCGCTGATCCTCAACTGGCGACCCTCCGGCGAGTTCGTGATCATCGCGCCGACAAAGGAGATCGCCGACAACAGCTACATCCCGATCCGCGACATGGTCGGCGCCGACGAAGAGTTGAAAGAGCTCATCCAGGTGCAGAACCACATCCGGACCGTGACCCATCGCGTCACCGGCGCCACGCTCAAGGTGGTGGCTGCCGACAGCGAGACGGTATCGGGCAAGAAGGCCATCGGCGTCTTCATCGACGAACTGTGGGTGTTCGGCAAGCGCAACAACGCCGAGGCAATGCTGCGGGAGGCCACCGGCGGCCTGGCGTCGCGGCCCGAGGGCTTTATCATCTGGGCCACCACCCAGTCGGATGACCCGCCAGCCGGCGTCTTCCGGCAGAAGCTGCTCTATGCCCGACAGGTGCGGGACGGCAAGATCGACGACAAGTCCTTCTTGCCGGTGCTGTACGAGTTTCCCAAGGCCCTGCTGGACGCCGGCGCCCACCGGGATGCGGCAAACGCCTACGTGACCAACCCCAACTTGGGGCTGTCGGTCGACGAGGCCTTCATTGAGCGCGGCTATGCCCAGGCCCAACTGGACGGCGAAGAGTCGTTCCGCGGCTTCCTGGCCAAGCACCTCAACGTCGAGATCGGTCTGGCGCTGCTCTCGGATCGCTGGGCCGGCGCCGACTTCTGGGAAAAGCAGGCCGCAGGTATCTGCCAGAGCCTGGAGGACCTGATCGAGCGCTGCGAGGTGATTGACCTGGGCATCGACGGCGGCGGCCTCGACGACCTGCTCGGCTTCGCCGCGGCGGGCCGCGAGATCGGCACACAGCGCTGGCTGGCGTGGACCCATGCCTGGGCGCACCCTTCGGTGCTGGAGCGCCGGAAGGCTGAAGCGCCTCGGTTCCGGGACTTCGCGAAGGATGGCCACCTCACCCTGGTGGAGAATATCGGCGACGACGTCCACGAAGTCGCCCAACTGGCCGCATCGGTCGAAGCGGCCGGGTTGCTTGACCAGATCGGCGTCGACCCGGCGGGCATCGGCGCTATCCGAGACGCCCTGGAGGCCGCCGACATCCCAGAAGAGAAGATCGTGGGTATCTCCCAGGGTTGGAAGCTGGGTGGCGCGATCAAGACCACAGAGCGCCGGCTTGCCCAGGGCGCCCTAGTGCACGGCGGCCAGCCGATGATGGCCTGGTGCTGCGGCAATGCCCGGGTGGAGCCGCGTGGCAACTCGATCCTGATCACCAAGCAGGCCAGTGGCTCGGCCAAGATCGACCCGCTGATGGCGCTGTTCAACGCGGTATCGCTTATTTCGCTCAATCCTGAAGCGCTGGGCGGCAGTTCCGGCTTCTACGACAACCCGATCATGGTAGGACTCTGATGGCGCGCAACAAGAAACCAGGCCGGGTGAAATCCGCGCTGCTGGACTGGCTCGGCGTGCCTATCGGTCTGCTGGACGGGGCATTCTGGAAGGAGATGGGCGGCACCTCTGCCAGCGGCAAGCGGGTCACGGTCGATAAGGCCTTGCAGCTCTCTGCGGTCTGGGCGTGCGTGCGGCTGCTTTCGGAGTCGGTATCGACGCTACCGCTGCGGCTGTACGAGCGCCGCGATGATGGATCTCGAGTTCAGGCGACGGAGCATCCGCTCTACCGTCTGCTGACGGTGAGCCCCAACGCCGAGATGACCCCGGCGCGCTTCATCCTGATGATCGTGGCCAGCATCGCGCTACGCGGTAACGCCTTCGTCGAGAAGAAGCGGGTGGGGAGTCGCATCGTCGCCCTGGTGCCGCTCCTGCCTCAGTGCATGGTGGTCAAGCGGCTGGACACGGGACGGCTGGAGTACACCTACACCGAGAACGGCCAGCAGCGTGTCATCGGCGAAAAGGACCTGATGCACATCCGCGGCTTCGGCCTGGACGGGGTATGCGGCCTCCTGCCGGTGAACACCGGCCGTGACATCTTCGGCGCGGCCATGTCGGCTGACGAGGCCGCGGCCAAGGTCTTCGCCCAAGGCATGCAGGCTTCCGGGATCCTGAGCAGCGACACCAAGCTGACCGACGTGCAGCGCGAACAGCTGCGCAAGAACCTCACCAACTTCATGGGTTCGACCAACTCCGGCAAGATCCTGGTGGCGGAGGCCGGGCTGAAGTACCAGGGAATCACCATGAACCCCGAGGCGGCCCAGATGCTGGAGACCCGCAACTTCGCCATCGAGGAGATCTGCCGCTGGTTCCGGGTGCCGCCCTTCATGGTCGGGCATATGGACAAGCAGTCGTCCTGGGCGTCGAGCGTCGAAGGCATGAACCTGCAATGGCTCACCAACGGCTTGCGTCCCCTGCTGGAGAACATCGAGCAGGAGATCAGCCGCTGCCTGCTGGACAACGACGGTCGATACTTCGCCGAGTTTTCAGTGGAGGGCCTGCTGCGCGCCGACAGCGCGGGCCGGGCCAGCTACTACACCACCGGCCTCCAGAACGGCTGGATGAGCCGCAACGAGGTCCGGCGCCTGGAGAACCTGCCGCCCATTCCCGGCGGCGACGTCTACACCGTCCAGTCCAACCTGCTTCCGATTGACCAGCTTGGCCAGGCCCAGGACGGCGAGCAAGCTCGCTCGGCGCTGGCCGCCTGGCTGTTCCCCGCCGCATCGCAAGACCAGAAACCGGAGTAACCCATGACCCTCAAGACCATTCCGGCAGCGCCGGAGGCCCGGCCGCGCGCGCAGATCCAGTGCGACCTGATGCCCCTGGCCCTGGAGCGCTGGAACCCGGCGATCAAGGCGGCGGCGTCCGACGACACCACCATCACCATGTACGACCCGATCGGATTCGACTGGTGGACGGGGGAGGGCGTGACGGCCAAGCGCGTGAGTGCGGCGCTGCGCTCCATCGGCGACAAGGACGTGACGGTCAAGATCAACAGCCCCGGCGGCGACGTGTTCGAGGGCCTGGCCATCTACAACCTGCTGCGCGAGCACAAGGGCAAGGTGACCGTCCAGGTGCTGGGCCTGGCCGCGTCGGCTGCTTCCTTCATCGCCATGGCCGCCGACGAGGTGCAGATCGCCCGGGCCGGCTTCCTGATGATCCACAACAGTTGGACCATCGGTGCCGGCGACCGCAACGAGCTGCGCGAGATCGCGACCTTCCTCGAGCAGATCGACGGCACCCTGGCCGACATCTACGCCGTCAAGACCGGCGACAAGGCCGCTGATATGGCCAAGCTGATGGACGTCGAGACCTGGATGGGCGGCACCGCGGCCGTCGAGGCCGGCTTCGCCGACAGCCTGCTGGACTCCGACGCCACCACCGAAGACACCAAGGCGGCAGCGCCCCACCAGGTGGCCGCGCGCCGCATGGACACGCTGCTGGCCAAGCAGGGCATCCCACGCGCCGAGCGCCGGGCCCTGATTCAAGAACTCAAGGGTACGCCTGGCGCTGCCCCTGACGGTACGCGCGACGCTGCCGACCAACAGGCCGACCTGGCCGAACCCATCGCCGACCTGCAGGCCGCCCTGGCCCGCTTCGCGGCAGCCGCTACCCGATAATGAGGATTCACCATGAGCGACAAGAACACCGCCGATCTGCTGAAGCAGGTATCCGCTGAACTGGAGAAGGCTTCCAGCGACTTCAGCAAGAAGGCCGAGAACGCCCTGTCCGAGGCCCAGAAGGCCGGCAATCTTTCGGCCGAGACCAAGGCCGTGGTCGACGAGCTGGCGACTCGCTTCAACAGCCTCACTGAAGCCGAGAAGGCGCTGAAGGCTCAGCTCGGCGAGCTGGAGCAGGAATTCGCCCGCATCCCCGGCCAGACCCAGGCCTCGGCCCGCGATACCGTCGGTGGCCTGGTCATCAAAAGCGAGGCCCTGAAGCAGTTCGCGGCCAGCGTCGAAGGCGGCAAGCGCGTCAGCGTCCCGGTCCAGGCAGCGCTGATCAGCTCCGGCGTGGCTTCCGGCGTGGTCGAGCCCGATCGCCTGCCCGGTATCGATGTCCGCCCCAAGCAGCGCCTGTTCATCCGTGACCTGATCGCCCCCGGCCGCACCACCTCGCCGGCGATCTTCTGGGTGCAGCAGACCGGCTTCACCAACAACGCCGGTGTCGTGCCGGAGAACACCACCAAGCCCTACAGCGACATCACCTTCGCGACCCAGATCACTCCGGTGACCACCATCGCGCACATGTTCAAGGCGTCGAAGCAGATCCTGGACGACTTCGCCCAGCTGCAGTCCACTATCGACACCGAGATGCGCTACGGCCTGAAGTACGTCGAGGAGCAGGAGATCCTGTTCGGCACCGGCACCGGCGCGCACCTGAAGGGCATCGTTCCGCAGGCATCGGCCTACAGCGCCGCCTTCAGCGTCGCCAACCAGACCGGCATCGACGATCTGCGCCTGGCCATGCTGCAAGCCCAGCTGGCTCGCCTGCCGGCCTCCGGCCACGTCCTGCACTTCATGGACTGGGCGAAGATCGAGCTGACCAAGGACACCCTGGGCCGCTACATCCTGGCCAACCCGCTTGGCCTGGCTGGTCCGGTGCTGTGGGGCCTACCGGTGGTTGCGACCGAAATCGCTGCCTTCCAGGGCAAGTTCCTCACCGGTGCGTTCCAGACCGGCGCCCAGATTTTCGACCGCGAAGACGCCAACGTGGTGATCTCCACCGAGAACGCCGACGACTTCGAGAAGAACATGGTCTCGATCCGTTGCGAAGAGCGTCTGGCACTGGCCGTGAAGCGTCCCGAGGCCTTCATCTACGGCTCCTTCACTGCCCCGGCTTCCGGCTCCTGATCCAGCAACCGGGCCGCTCCGGCGGCCCCTTGGAGTGACCGATGAAATTGCGAACCCTTCGCCCGCTGTTCTTCGGCATGACCACGCTGCCGGAAGGCCGCGTGTTCGTCACCGACGAGCAGCACGGGCGCGATCTTCTGCGGAATGGCTTCGTTGAGGAGCACGCCGGCAAAGAAGAGCCCGAGCTGACGCTGAGCAACGTCTCCATGGCGCCGCCCAGCGGCCTCACCAGCGCCTCGCTGGCAGGCACCAACCCGACTGCGTCCACCACCGCGCCGGCCTTCAAGGCCAAGCACAAGGGTGGCGGCAAGTGGATCGTGGTCGACGCCGAAGACAAGCAGGTCGGCGCCTTCACTGGCAACCAGGACGAGGCCAAGGCCGAAGTAGCGCGCCTGGCCGCTGGCGGCGAGCCCGCAGCCGACAAGGAGTAACCGATGTCCGTGATCAGCATAGCGATCGCCATGCAGCACCTGCTGGCCGAGGAAGAGGATCAGGTCCTGGTCCAGGCCATGCTGGATGGTGCCGAGGAGTCGGCCAGCCAGTACATGCAGCGGCGGTTCTATGCCGATCAGGACGCACTGGACGCCGCCCTGGCCGAAGTGCCGGCGGCGATCAGCTCCACCCGCATCCGCTACGAACAAGCCGTGGCTGCTGCTGACGTAGTGGTAGACCTCAATGACCGCAGGGGCGCGCGTGACCGTGCCGCCCAGGCGTTCGCCGATGCCCGGGCCGAAGTCGAGATGAAGGCCCGGGGCATCGTCATCAACAGCGCAATCCAGGCCGCGTGCCTGCTGATCCTCGGTCACCTCTTCGCCAACCGCGAGGACGTGGCCACCGGCGTGACCGTCGCCGAGATCCCCATGGGTTCCCGGCACCTGCTGGCGCCGTACCGTACCGGGATGGGTGTGTGATGCGCGCCGGGAAGCTCCGGCAGCGCGTGATGCTGCAGCGCAGCGGGCGCCACCAGGACCCAGACACTGGCGAGATCATCAGTGGCTGGTCGAACCTGACCGACAAGCCTATCCCTTGCTCAGTCGAGCCGGTGAGCGGCCGCGAGTTCATCGCCGGCCAGGCGACCCAGAACGAGGTCACGGCTCGGATCGTCATCCGGTACCGCGCTGGGGTGACTGCCGCCATGCGCGCCGTGCACCGCGGCGTGATCTACAACATCGAGGCTGTCCTGCCCGACCCCCGGTCCGGGCGGGAGTACCTCACCCTGATGGTGTCCGGCGGACTCGACGAGGGCTGACCATGATCACCTTTACCCTCAAGGGCGTGGATGATGCGATCGAGCGGCTGACCCAGCTGCCCGAGAAGGTCCAGCGGTCTTCGGTGCGTCGGGCCGCGCGGGCGGCGATGAAGATCGTCCGCGACGAGGCGGTCGACCGCGCCAACCAGCAGGATGACCCGGAAACGCCGATGAACATCGCCGACTTCATCGTGATCCGTGAGGGCACGATAAAGGGCCGGCGCGAGGGCGGGATCGTCATGCGGGTAGGCGTCATGGGCGGCGCTCGCTACGACAAGAACTCACCGAACCCGACCTACTGGCGCTTCGTCGAGCTGGGCACCGAGCGATCCCGGGCCCGACCATTCATGCGGCCGGCGCTGGACAACAACGTGCCGGACGTCATCCAGACCTTCATCGATGTGCTCGACGACGAGCTGAACAAGGAGTTGGTCTGATGTTTCCCCCTCTGTTCAAGGCTGCGGCGGCGTCCGCCGAGGTCAAGGCGCTGCTGGGCAGTGACCCTGTTCGGGTCTATCCCTTCGGCGAGGCCGAGGAAGGCACCGCGCTGCCGTATGCCGCCTGGCAGGTCATCAGCGGTAGCCCGGAGAACTACCTGTCCGGCAAGCCGGATGTGGATGGCTTCCGCACCCAGGTGGACGTCTACGGCGCCACTGCTGCCAGGACCCGCGCCGCCGCTACGGCCCTGCGTGACGCGCTGGAAGGTGTGGCCTACCTGGTGGCCTACAACGGCGAGAACCGCGACCGAGACACCAAGAATTACCGGGTCAGCTTCGACATCGAGTGGACTGTGCTCCGCTGACCTTTCACCGACTACCCCTCGACCCGCTCCGGCGGGTTTTTTCATGCCCGCAGGAGACGCTCCATGTCCATCAAGACCCAAGGAACCCAGGTGTATGTCCTGGTCCCGCCCGCCAGCGGCACCGGTGCCAACACCGTGCTGGAGATCGAAGGCCTGACCGCCTTCAACCCCGGTGGCTCGCCGGCCGATCAAATCGACACCACCACCCTGAAGGACAAGGCCCGTACCTTCATGAAAGGCCTGCGCACCCCGGGCAGCGCCACTGGCACTGTCCAGGCCGATCCGACCAAGGCCAGCCACGTCCGCCTGGCGCAGCTCGCCGCCGACGATAGCGACGCCAATCTGAAGTTAGCGGTGGGTTTCTCGGACGGTACCGTTCCGCCGACCGTCGCCAGCGGTGGCAGCGACTTCACCCTGCCACCTGCCCGCACCTGGTTTACCTTCGACGGCTACGTCTCCGACTTCCCGTTCGATTTCGCCACCAACACCGTTGTGAGCACGGCTCTGACCATCCAGCGCTCCGGCCCGGGCGCCTGGACGCCCAAGAGCGCCAGCTAAGGAATCGCCATGAAGCTGAAAGACCTGAAAGCCGCCGGCGCCTTTGTCGAAGCGGCGCCCGTGAAGAAGACCATCCAATGGGACCGCGGCCAGCTGGATGCCGAGGAAAACCCGGTGATCGACGAGTTCACCGTGCTGGTGAAGCGTCAGTCCTTCGGCGTGATCGAGAAGCTCTACGCGCCGGCCGAGGGTGAGGACGAGGCCGCTGTGGCGAAGCGCAGCCGCAACGCCAAGCTGATCAGCGAATGCGTGCTGCTGGGCGAGCAGGGCGACGAGCAGATCCCCTACGAGGACGCGCTGAACCTCGAACCCAACCTGGCCTTCGCGCTGCTCAATGCAGTGCACGAGGTCAACGGCATCGGGAAGGGCGCTGCAAAAAACTGACACCCGCCGATGAGGTGTGGCACGAGCTTGTGCTGCACGGCATCGGCGGGTGCACGATCCTCGAAGCCAAGGAACGGCTGACCTACGCCGAGGCGATGGACTGGTACGCCTACATCCGCCGGCGCGGTAGCCTGAACCTGGGCAATCGCCTGGAGCACGGCTTTGCCATGCTGGCTACGGTGCTGAGCCGGATCCATGGTGGCGAGGTGGAAATGGAGGCCTTCATGCCTTACGAGTCGGCTCTGACCCAGGAGCAGGACGACTGGTCGAGCATCTCTGTCGAGCGGGCGCGGGAGCTATGGCACTGATCATCGCCGCCGCGCAGCGAAGTGGCACCGAAATTTGGTGCTACGCTTCACACTTCACATGGAATTGAGGCGTTATCGCTATGCGCAAGATGGTGGTGTGTGCCGCTCTGATGTTGGCGTTGACCGGCTGTGAGACCAGTCCTGTGTCGCCTGATGCGGCCAAACAAGTTTCGCAGTCGAACATCTATGCGTTTTCCCGGAAGTCCGGGCCGGATGATGCCAGGATCGTCTTCACCCAGGATTCAGGGATTGCCAGCTGCTTCGGCGCGGGCATGTCCGTTTACCTGGACGGTAAGCTTGCCGCAGAGACCGGCCAGGGCCAGAGCGTGAAGCTTTACCATGCCCCCGGCCCTGCGCAGCTGAGCATCAAGAACAACGCGATGTGCGCTGGTGGCGGCCAGGTAGGCCTGGTCCTGGACCTTAGGCCTGGCTATTCCTACCAGGTGCGAGGGTACCGAGACATGTGGGATAAGCCGCAGCCATTGCTTGGCGATCCAGCCCCATTCAAATATTGAAGTCCCATTTCAAATAACCCGCTCCGGCGGGTTTTTTATTGGCCGGAGAAAACATGGCAACCCGCTCCCTCGGCAGTTTGACGCTTGACCTGGTCGCCAAGACCGGCGGCTTCGAGCAGGGCATGGACCGTGCCTCGCGCTCCATGCAGCGGTTCAAGACCGAGACCACCAAGCAGCAGAACGACCTGGAGAAGCTGCTGGGCAGGATCGACCCGGTGGTGGGGCGCCTGGGCGAGCTGGACAAGATGGAGCAGCAGCTGGCGGCCCATCGCAAGGCCAACCGCCTGCCGGCTGATGACTATGCCGAGTACCTGGGCAAGTTGAACGCCATGCGCGACGGCCTGACCGGTGCGAGCGCGGCGAACGACAAGTACACGATGAGCGCAAAGGCTCAGGCCGCGGCACTGCGTGGCGTGCCGGCTCAGTTTACCGACATCGTGGTCAGCCTGCAGGCCGGGCAGCAGCCTTTGACGGTTCTGCTGCAGCAGGGCGGACAGCTGAAGGACATGTTCGGCGGTATCGGCCCGGCTGCGCGCGCCTTGGGCGGTTACATCACCGGCATGATCAATCCCTTCACCCTGCTGGCCGCCGCGGCTGCCGTTCTCGCGCTGGCCTATAAGCAGGGCAGTGCCGAGCAGGACGCCTTCCGGGTATCCCTGGTCTCGACTGGCAACCTGGCAGGCAAGAACACCGGTCAGATGGCGGACTTGGCCAAGGAAGTCAGCGGCGTGACCGGTACCACCGGCGCCGCAGCTGACGCCCTGGCCCAGCTGGTCACCACGGGCTTGCTCACCAGTGACCAATTCAAGGAAATGGCCGTAGCCGCCGTGGCCTGGGAGTCCGCCACCGGCAAGGCGGTGTCCGATACGGTCGCCGAGTTCAAGCGCCTGGCCGACGAGCCCACCAAGGCTTCGGCCGCGCTCAATGAGCAATACAACTACCTCACCGCTACGGTTTACGCTCAGATCCGGGCGCTGGAAGAGCAGGGCGATAAAACAGCTGCTGCCAACCTGGCCGAGGCTACCTATGCCGAAGCCTTGCAGGGTCGTGCCAAGACCATCAAGGAGAACCTTGGAGGCCTAGAATCTGCCTGGAAAAGCCTCACTACCGGCGCCAAGGCTGCTTGGGACGCGATGCTCAACATTGGGCGCGAGGACACCCTGGAGCAACAGATTGAGAAGGTCCAAAAGCAGCTGGATGATCTTCCCGCGCGCAGCTCTCTTACCGGTCGACAGGCAAGTCGTGACCAGGCGGCGCAGGATCAGCAGCGCGCCGGTCTGGAGCTGCAACTTACCTACCTGAAGCAGAGCAGAGATACGCGCGCGGCGATCGCCGCCGCCGAAGGAATTGGAGCTCAACAGCAGCGAGAAGCGATCGCCGCAATGGCGAAGGTCGATGAGCTGGAAAAGTCATCCAGAACCAATGCTGAAAAGCGCGCCGACGCTCTGAAGGACTACAACCGGCTGCTGGATAAAATTCGGAAAGAAGCGCCCAACGACGAGCGCTTGAAGCCGGAGAACATCGCGAGGATAAAGGCCAATATTGAGGAGCAATTCAAGGACAAGAAGGCTCCACGAGTAAAGGCGTACACCGACGACGAGGCGACGCGCCTGTTGCTGACCTTGAAGCAGCAGGGTGCTGTCCTGGATGAGCAGCTCAGCACTACCAGCAAGATCGGTCCCAAGCAGCGCGATCTGTTGGAGTTTGAGCAGCGGATCGCTGACCTGAAGGAGAAGAAAACTCTCACGGCTGACCAGAAAAGCCTTCTGGCGTCGCAAGACAAGCTACGTACGGAATACCAGGCCAACGCCGCGCTGGAGAAGCGCATCCAGCTCCAGCAGGAGGACGCGAAGATCGCGGCGTACCGGAATAGCTTGGGTAACCAGCTGCAATCAGAGCAGGATGGGTATGCGCAGCAGCTCGCAGGCCTTGGCCAAAGCGACAAGGACCAGCAGCGCATCCGGGAGCGGCTCCGTGCTGAGCAGCAGTATCAACGTCAGCTGCGGGACCTGACGAGCAAGGCAGAACTGGGCGAGGGCAATGGCGGTATCAGCCAGCGCCAGTACGAGCAGGAGCTGGCCGACCTCAATTCCTATCACCGGAAGTCGCTGGATTCTACGGCCGACTTCTACAGGCAGCAGGATGAGTTCAACTCCGACTGGACCAATGGAGTCTGTAGCGCCTTCGCTAACTACGAGGAAGCTGCGAGCAACGTTGCGGCTCAGACAAAGTCCCTGTTCCAAGATGCATTCAGTGGTGCAGAGGATGCTCTGACCAGCTTCGTCAAGACTGGAAAGCTGGACTTCCGTAGCTTCACTGATTCCATTATCACCGACCTGATTCGCATCCAGGTGCGCCAGGCGCTGGTGTCAGGAATTTCATCTTTCAAGCAGAGCGAAACTGGGCAGTCTGTCCTATCCCTCTTCAGCGCAACTCAGGCAATGGGCGGCGCCTGGGCGAATGGCATGCAAATGTTCGCCAACGGCGGAGCCTTCACTAATCAGGTGGTTGCGACGCCCACCGCCTTCGCGCACAGCGGCGGCCTGGGTCTGATGGGGGAAGCAGGGCCGGAGGCGATCATGCCACTGACGCGAGCTGCGGATGGCTCTCTTGGCGTCCGAGCCCTTGCTGGCGGTCATTCCGGCGGTGCTGCGATACCTAGCGCGCCTGGCGGAGCATCCATCAGCGTCCCCATCCAGGTCATGGGCACCGCCGACGAGGCAACCCTGCAGCGGATCAACCGCGCAGCGGAAGAGGGCGCGCGGGCCGGCTACCAGCTGGCGGTCCAGGACGTGAAGCGCAACGGCCCGCTGATGCAGATGATCCGCAAGCAGAAGTAACGCCGCTCCCCGCGCAGGCGGGCATCAATCTCTGGAGACACCATGGCTATCGAATGGCCCGCCAGCCTCACGCCTCGGGAAATGACCTGGGGCATCGTCTACAACAATCGGGCCTTCACCTCGTCGCTGTCGAACGCACAACAGCTGGTCGGCTATCCGGGCGCCTATTGGCAGTGCCAGCTCAGCTTCCCGGCCCTGTTCGGCGCCGACGAGCGCGAGCTGACCTCTATGCTCGGCCGCCTGCAGGGCATGTTCGGCACCGTGAAGATCCCTGCCTTCACCCGCACCCGGGCTGACAACATCGGTGCGCCGAAGGTAGCCCAGGCCAGCGCCCAGGCGACCTTCATGCAGCTCAACGGTGTGACGGCCAGCGCCAAGGTCTTCAGCCGCGGCGACTACATCACCGTGGCCGATGAGATGTTCGAGGTGGTGGACGATGCCACGTCGAACGCCAGCGGCCTGGTGACGCTGAACCTGAACAAGCGGATCCGCCGGGCGATCGCCGCCGGCACCGCCGTGGAGTACCGCAACCCCTACGCCGTGATGCGCCGGGCCGACGACACCCACCAGATCAGCATCCAGCCGATCGTTGCCAACGCCAACCTGGCATTCCGGGAGGCCTTCTGATGGCGTCCATGTTCCCCTTCAGCCAGCGCGTCATCGACATCATCGCCCAGGGCAACTTCCTGGCTGTCATGGCGGTGCAGCTGGATTTCCCGGACGGGATGGTCTTTGCCCACACCGGCACCGGTGAGCTGGTGATCGATGGCATCACCTACACCGGCGTCGGCCAGTTCGGCGAGGTCGGCCAGGCCCAGGAGAGCAGCAACAGCGGCTCGCCCATGTCCATCGACCTGACCCTGAACGGCCTCGACAGCACCATCATCCAGGAGACCAGCGTGAAGGGCTGCCGGGGGCGCCAGGGCAAGCTGATGTTCGTGGTCTTCAACCAGGCCGGCGAGTACGCCGCCGACATCCTGTTCTCCGGGCGGATGGACGCGGCCCAGCTGTCCTACGCCGGCAATGGGCAGGACGGCAACAAGATCACCGTCCCGCTGATCGACCGCATGGCCGAATGGAACCGCACCGGCACCGAGCGCTGGACGGACGAGAACCACCGCGCGCGCCACCAGGGCGACCGCTTCTTCTACGCCGTGGCGCAGATGTCCGAATGGCCCATCTACTGGGGCGCCAGCAAGGACGCGCCGCCCTTCACCTACGAGTAACCCGATGCGCTACCGCGACTGGACCACCCGACTGAACGACACGATCAAGGCCGCCTCCGAGCGGCCTTTTTCATGGGGCGAGTTCGACTGCTGTCTGTTCGCCGCCGATTGCGCCCTGGCGGTGTGCGGCGTGGACCCAGCGGCCGACTACCGCGGCCAGTACGACAGCGAGGCCTCGGCCAAGCGCGCGCTGAGCAAGCGCCACGGCAGCCTGGAGGCGGCCTGGGATGCCTGCTTCGCCCGGGTGAACCCGGCCTACATCCAGCGCGGCGACGTGGCGCTGTACCAGGGCCCGAACGGGCGCGGAGTGGCGGTGTATTGGGCCGGCGAGTTCTGGACGTCGGTCGAGATCGGCGCCGCGCGCGTCGAGTGTGAGCCTGAAGTGGTTTGGAGAGTTGAATGAGCCAGGGCGTAGGAAAGATCGGTCAGGTCGCCATTGGCGCCGTTGTCGGCTTCATGCAGGGCGGCCCCTGGGGTGCTGTGATCGGCGCCGGCCTGGCGCTGTACTCGGCCAACCAGCAGGAGAAGCTGGCGGCCAAGTCGAATCTGCGCGAGAGCGAACCGTCTGCCCAGACCGTCCGCTCCAGCAAGGCGCCGACGCGCTACATCCTCGGCCGCGTGAGCACCGGCGGCGTGCTGGCCTGGGCCCAGGAGCAGGGTGGCGCTGATGCCGATGGCGAGTGGCTGCACCTCGTTTACGTGCTGTCGGAAGGCGAGATCGACGGCCTGGAAGACATCTTCCTGGGCGAGGAGAGCATTGCCACCTTCGCCGAGCAGGCCAGCTACGAACTAATCGTCAACCCGACCCAGGTCAACACCTTCCTCAAGACCTACTGCCCGGACTGGAAGGACTCCCAGATCGGCCGCGGCCTGAGCTTCGTGCGCCTGTCGCTGCGCTACAGCGCCGAGAAATTCCCCAGCGGCCTGCCGGACGTGCGCTTCGTCGTGCGCGGCCGCCGCGACATCTATGACCCGCGCTCGGGCGCCAGCATCTACACCGAGAACAACGCGCTCCACATCCTCTGGTTCCTGCGCAACCGATGCCACGTGCCGGACGATGAGATCGTATTCGAGACCTTCGCCAGCGCGGCCAACGTCTGCGACGAGTTCACCTCGAACCCTGATGGCACCGGCAGCCCGCGCTACCGGACCGGTTGCGTCATCGGCGCCGACGAGTCCCGCACCCAGGTGCTGGCCAAGCTTGAGGCCTCCTGCGCCGGTCAGCTGATCCGCGTGGGCGGCCGCTGGATGCTGCAGGCAGGCGCCTACTATGGCCCGGCCGACTTCACCATCACCGAGGACATGGTGATCGGTACCGTCACCGGGACCACCGAGCCGAGCAACGACGCGGTGATCAACACCGTGCGTGGCACCTTCATGGATCCTAAGCAGTCTTGGACCGAGACCGACTACCCCGAGGTGGTGGTGGCCGAGTGGGTGCTGGAGGACGGCGGCGAGGCGGCGGAGACCCTGACCTTCTCCTACGTCAACGATCCCTATCAGGCCCAGCGCCTGGCGAACATCGAGCTGCGCCGGCGCCGGGCTGGCGGCACCATCAACCTGCCCATGAACTTCGCCGGCTACAACTGCCGCCCGGGGCGGGTAGTGCGTCTGGATCTGCCGTCCCTGAACATGTCGGGCGAGTTCATCGTGACCGACTGGAGCATGGGCACCCAGGAGGCCTGCACCGTCTCCCTGCAGCAGTACGAGCCGGCGATCTTCGACGACGCCGTGGGCAAGCCCTACAATCCGATCGGCTTCATCAACCTGCCCGCCGGTGGCCTGGGCTCGCCCACCGACCTGAAGTGGACGCCGGATTCCACCGCCGAGGTGGTGCAAGGCGTCCTGAGCTGGACCCGCCCGGCCGGGATCGTCAGCGGCTACTCCGTCACCGTTCGCCAGGGCACGGCCGTGGTGCAGGCGCAGCAGCTCCCCGACACGGCGGTAACCTGCCCGCTGAGCGGCTTGCCCTCGGGCAACTACGTCATGTCGGTGGCCGCGGTAGGTCCTATGGCCCGCTCGGGTGAGGTGAGCATCACCGTCAGCATCGGCGGCCCGCCGATCCCCGAGTCCGTGGCAGTCCAGTCGTCGATCGACTCCATCACCCTGGTGCCGCGCAACAGCGTCGGCCTGAACGGCGGCGATTACGAATTCTACTTCAGCACCAACCCCCAGGCGACGGAGCGGGACGGCCAGTACCTGGGCCGCGGCATGACCTTCACCCACACCGGGCTGGCGTTCTCGACCGCCTACGCCTACTTCGTGCGGTCGCGCAACGCCTACGGCACCAGCGCCTTCCTGAAGATCATCGCCTACACCTCCAACGACGTGTCGGCCTACCTGGCGGCGCTGAGCGGCCAGATCAATCAGAGCCTGCTCGGACAGGAGCTCAGCAAGCAGATCGACAAGATCCCGCTCATCGAGTCGGGATTGGCGGAAGAGCGTACCGACCGCGCTGCCGCCATCGTCGCCGAGCAGCAGGCGCGACAGTCCGGCCTGCAGCAGGTCGCCCAGGGTGCCGCCGACAACCTGGCGGCGGAGGCCTCCGCCCGCGGCCAGGCCATCATCAATGAGGCGACCATCCGCCAAGCCGCCGATGAGCAGATGTCCAGCCGCATCCAGGGCGTCTACGCCCAGGTCAATCCGCCCATGGCGGGCGGCAGCTGGGCGGCGGGATCGCCGGCGACCTACGCGGGCGTATGGTCCGAGCAGTTCGCCCGGGCCCAGGGAGACGCCGCCGAGGCGCTGG
This sequence comes from Pseudomonas sp. RIT411, assembly GCF_003057735.2. NCBI lineage: Bacteria > Pseudomonadati > Pseudomonadota > Gammaproteobacteria > Pseudomonadales > Pseudomonadaceae > Pseudomonas > Pseudomonas sp. RIT411. The sequence continues at coordinate 39,719 of NZ_QBIZ02000007.1, read as the reverse complement.
CGCGGGACACCCTGTCCGCCCAGCTACGCGGCGGCTATACCGGCACCGATCCGAACCAGGTGACGTCCGGCCTGATCTACCAGGAGCGCCGCATTCGCCTCAGCGCGGAGCAGGCGCTTTCCCAGCAGATCAGCCTGGTGTCGGCCGGGGTAGGGGAGCAGTTCGACTCGGGCGCTATCTGGTACTTCGACAGCGGCACCGATGGTTGGACCGGCAACGGGACGCCCACGGCGGCGGGTGGCTTCCTACGCCCGGCCAATGCGGCGCTCGCCAGCGTCTACAGTCCGGTCAGCCTGGCGGTGAACGCCGACACCTACCGGCAGGTGCGCTTTCGCATCCGCCGCACCGGGAGTCCGTCTTGGAACGGCCGACTGTACTGGGGCGACAACTGGGCCAGCTCGATGGCGATCGACGCCCCGGCGTTCGACGTCAACGGCGTCTCCACGGTGATCCTCAACCTGGCCTGGACGGGCACGGTCAACCAGATCCGGTTGGACCTGGGCAGCCAGGGCGCCGCCGACTTCTACGAACTGGATTGGGTGGCCATCGGCCGGGCCTCGCCGGGCGCCAGCTACGCAGCCCTCAGCGCCGAGCAGACCGCCCGCGCCGCCGCCGACCAGGCCCTGGCGCAGGACATCAGCACCCTGACGGCGCGCGTCACCGATCCGAAGACGGGGAACACGGCGCTATCGTCGGCCGTGGACAATCTCACCGGCCGCGCCGACAACACCGAAGCCGGGCTCTCGGCGGTCACCACCCGGGTGAGTGGCATTTACGCCCAGGTGAACCCGCCGCTGGCCGGTGCCAACGACTGGTATGCCGGGTCGCCCAAGGTGCTGGCAGGTGTCTGGTCCGAGCAGTACGCCCGGGCCGATGCCGATAGCGCCCTGGGTCGCCGCATCGATACGACCAATGCCTCGGTAGCCGGCAACACGGCGCAGATCACGGCCGAGCAGCAGGCCCGGGCGACGGCGGATAGCGCGCTGGCGGTTCGGGTCGACTCGGTCCAGGCCACTGCGAATGGCGCGGCGGCGGCCGTCACGTCCGAGCAGACGGCCCGCATCAACGCCGACGGCGCCCTGGGACAGCGCATCGACACAGTGCAGGCCAAGGCCAACGACAACGCGGCCCTCATCCAGTCGGAACAGACCGCGCGCGCGAATGCGGATGGTGCCCTCGGGCGCCGGGTCGATACCGTGCAGGCCGCCCAGGGTGAGGCGAACACCTGGTTGCAGGGGCTCGTCCAGTCTGAGCAGACCGCGCGCATCCAGAATGACAGCGCCCTGGCGCAGCGGATCGACACCACCCAGGCGTCGCTGGCAAGCACCGTCGCCAGCGTGCAGCAGATCAGCCAGGCCCAGGTGACCACCGATGGAAAGGTGAACGCCAGTTGGGCTGTGAAATTGGGTGTCACCCAGGACGGCACCTATTACATGGCCGGCATCGGTGTCGGTATCGAGGGCGGCGGCGGGACTACTGGCCTGCAGACCTCGGTAGCCGTGGCTGCTGACCGCTTCGTCGTGCTGGGGCCAGGCATCGACGGCCGCGGGCGGTCCTTCTTTTCGGTCGTCAACAACCAGACGTTCATCGACACGGCGTTCATCAACAAGGCCTACATCAGCGAGGCGCTGATCGGTCAGGGCATTCGCTCCCAGGCCTTCACCGCCTACGGCGCCCCGATCATGAGCCTGGACTTCAACGCCGGGACCCTGGTGATCCGCGACCAGCAAACCGATGGCGTCTACACGGTGCAGAACGAGAGCGGCTTCCAGATGGTGGCCGGCGGCGTCGAGCTGGTGAAAATCGGGAGACTGAGCTGATGGCAGCAGGAGCAGTACGACTGCGCGATGAGCAGGGGCGGATGATCTTCGATTCGGAGAGTTTTTCGAGTCGGGTCGTCTATTACGAGCGGTTGCAGATGAGCTATGGCATGGAGGTCACCCGCACCATCAACGGCCTCGGCACCCAGGGCATGATCTGGGTCGAGAGCGAAGGAGCGCTGCCGCCGTACTCGGTGAACGGCAACACCGTCTATGTCCGCGGGATCGGGCAGGCACCCACCCAGGTGACGATCATGGGGATGTCGTTCGGATGAGCAGCTACGGAGTGCGCATCCGGGGCAGCTCGAACCAGCTGATCCTCGACGAGCAGAACGGCGTCCTGCATGTGGTCCGCCGCGGGACGTTCTCCATCGACTCGGGCGCCACCGGCGGCCGGATGTTCGTCGGCTTCGCTCAGCCGATCCAGACTCAGGAAAAGCCGCATGTCTTCGCCCAGATCAGGCCCTTCGCCGGCCCGAGCGGCGCGGTGCTGCTGGCCTATGACGTCCGAATCGAAGGCGGGCCAGGCAACTGGACGGGCTTCAGCTTCTCCGCTCTGGGCAATGCCTTCGGCATCACCAGCTGGCGCTATATCGCGAGCCTATCCAACCCGCCAGCCTCGTCGGCGCGCTACGGGATGCGGCTACGGCGCCAGGCTGACGGCCAGGTGCTGTTCGATACCGGCTACCCGTGCATGCGTTACCTGTTCGCGACCCGCGCCTGGAGCGTTTCTAACCGGCGCGAGGGCACAACTCGGTACTGGGCGTGGGACACGGCGGTAGCCTACAGCGTGCGCGCCGACGCCTACGTGATGCTGAACACCATCGTGACACCCACCGACGGAATTGCCGGCTTCGACATGGTTTATGTGCCAGCGCTCTACGTCTATCAGAACCGGGCCCGCTTCACGATGCAGATCACCGGCGAGAACGGCTCGAACCCGAACTACATCCAGCCGGTGATCTACGCGATGCCCACCGACGAGTGGTGACCACCTTCTGACCCAATAGCCCGCCGCGCGCGGGCTTTTTCATGCCTGGAGAAATCATGGCACTACAGCAAGTCAACTTCGGCTCGGCCAGCGATGGCAGCCAGGGCGATACCGCGCGTGCGGCATTCGGACGGATCAATCAGAACTTCAGCGATACGACCAATGCGGCAAGTCGCCTGGTAGGTACCGCCGCTGGCCAGATCATGGAGGTCGGAGCGTTCGGCATAGGCCTCACCGCAGCGGCGGCGAACAGCGCGGATCTCAATACCCACCAGACCGCCGGCCTTCGTGTATTCACCGCTGCCGCCGCGGCCAATGCCCCTATCGCTGATCCGGGATACCTGCAGGTCGACGGGGTGGGCGATGTGGCGAACCGGGCCACTCAGACCTGGACGCATTTCAACAGCAACCGCCGGTTCACGCGCGTCCTGAATGCGAGTGGCTGGAGCGCCTGGGCGGAGGCCGCCACCCTGACCGGGCTCGCGGCAGCAGGGCTTGCCGGCAGCGCGGCGGTCGGCGGCAGCACCCTGAACCTGAACGATGCTGTGGTGGGTGGCTTCTGTCGCGTCGAAGGCAGCGCCTCTACCGGCGCCTCCCTCAACTGGCCTTCGAACGGTGCCACCGGATCCACCCCCGTCGCGTTCGAAGTGCAGACCGATGGCGTCGGCGGTTCCGGCGCGCGCCTGCGCCAGACCGCGACCGAAGTCTTCGGCGCAGGCACCGGGCAAGGCGGGCGTGGCCGGACGTTCGTCAGGGTCAAGCACGACGCCACCTGGCAGCCCTGGCGTGAGCTCGCCTTTTCCGACACGCCCGTCTTCACCGGCGCCGTCACCTGTGGCGGCCCGGTCCGTGTCGGTCAGTACACCCTGGCCAGCCTGCCCAGCGCCTCGGCCTTTACCGGCTTCGAGATCGACGTGACCGATGCCGCCGGCGGCGCCAAGCGCTGCCGCAGCGACGGCACCAACTGGAAAATCATCAACACCACCACCACGGTATCCTGATCATGTCCTTGTCCGAACGCACTCGCCCCTACGAAACCCTCATCCGCCACAACGCCGACGGCACCATCGGCGCCCACCACCTCCAGATCACCGAGATCCTGCGCGACAAGGCGATCATCAGCGCCACCATTGGCGAGGCGCTGCCGCTGGCGGTGGCCGAGGGTCAGAACGGCCTGAAGCTGGCCGACGTGATCGGTGAGGCCGCCGCCGCTGCGCTCACCCAGGCCGAGACTCTGCAGGCCCAGGTGTCCACCCTGACCACCGAGCGCGACGAGCTGGCTCTGAAAGTGCAGCAGGGCGCCGGCCTGCCCGAGCAGGTGCGCGAGCTTCAGCAGCAGTTGGAAACCGTCCAGCGCGCCGGCGCCGATGCCGCGACAGCACTGCAGGCCGAGAAGGAAACCACCAGCTCCCTCCGCTCCCAGGTGCAGCTGCTCCAGCAGCAGTTGGCCACTGTCATTGGCCTGAGCCAATCCAACCCGACCGCCTGAGGGTATCTCCATGCGCTATGTCGTGCTCGCACCGTTCTACAACCCCGATCCGTCTTTCGAGTTCGGTACCGAGGAAGAGGCCGAGGCCTTCGCCCACAACCTGCTGGCGAACAACCCGAGCCAGACCGTTCGCACCGCCCAGCTGCTAAAGAGTTTCACAGCAGAGGTGAAGGTCAGCGCCGCTGCCATCAAGGCCGATCCCGCTAACTGATCCTCACGAGCGCGAGGAATCACGCCTGGATAGCCGTCCTGGCCGCTGTAATCCTCAAGACCATGAGGACAACCAACCCGCCAAGCGCGGGTATTTTTTCGCCTGGAGAAAGCTATGGCTCTCGACACTACCCAGACCGGAGCCATCGCTCCGGCCTTCGCTCTGCTGCCTGCCAAGATGGCTGGGAAGCGCGCCACCGTCATGCTGCTGGGCATCGGCCTGCAGGAATCTCGCCTCCAATTCCGGCGCCAGATCGGCGGCCCGGCCCGGGGACTGTGGCAGTTCGAGCAGGCCGGCGGCGTCCGCGGCGTGCTGACCCATTCAGCCAGCCGGCCGCACGCGCTGAAGGTCTGTGCTGCTCGCGATGTGGAGCCCACCGCCCCGGCGGTCTATGAGGCCTTGGAGCGCGACGACGTCCTGGCCGCGGCCTTCGCCCGCCTGCTGCTGTGGACCGACCCCAAGCCGCTGCCGGCCCTGGGCCAGGTACAGGAAGCCTGGGACCTGTACGCCCGCGTCTGGCGCCCGGGCAAGCCGCACCCCCAGACCTGGGAGGCGATCTACGCCCAGGCCCTGGCCGCGGTGCAGTGATGGTCGCGCTCGAGCAGTACAGGGCGGCCGTGATCGCGGTCGCCGTTGTCGTCCTGCTCGGCCTGGGCGGAGTGATCGGCGGCGGGGTGGCCTACTGGCTCACCGCCGGCCACTACCGGCCCATCGTCGACGCCAAGACGAGAGCAGCGGAGGCCTCGGCCAGCACCCTGGCGTCCTGTCGCACCACCAGCAGCACGCTGGAAGGGCAGGTCGGGCAGCAGAACCAGGCGCTGGCCGATCTCCGCCTGGCCGCCGAGAAGCGCGCCAAGGATGCCGAGCCGATCCAGCAGCAGGCCGCCAAGGCCGCCGGCGAGGACTATCAGGCAGCCAACCGCCTGCAGCAGGAGCGCACTGGCGGCGACCCGGCGAAGGCCGCCGCGGCCATCATCGACAAGGAGCTAGGGCTATGAGGTGGATCATCGTGGGGATGCTGATCGCGCTGGCGGGGTGCGGCGCCCAGCCCGTTGCCGAGCCTGAGCCGCGTGTGGTGCGCGTAGAGGTGCCGGTCCAGGTGCCGTGCCGGGTGAAGGAGCCGGCAGTGCCGGCCTGGGCGGCGGATGGACTTCGGAGGGAGGACGCCCTAGAGGTGAAGGTGCGGGCGCTGCTGGCTGAGCGCCGGCAGGCGAAGGGCTATATTACAGAGCTACAGGCGGCAATTACGAGCTGCCAGTAACCCTATCTTCACAGTCTCTCAGGTGATGTATCACGAGCATTGCCTGCGCCCATCGAAGCAGAGCCACGTCGTCATCTGTAGGCTTCACCGCCATCCTGCATTTCAAGTTGGTGATCATTCGTCGTAGTAGCTCAGGATCTCTCCGTGCGTTAGCTACGGCCATGTCCAGAACCATCGACCTGTTCATTATCAACTGCAACTGGAGTTCGAACCCGTTGGCCATGGTAACCGCCTTGCAAAGGTGAGAGGGGAGCCGCGAGCAGCTCCCCTCAAGCGCAGGCAGACAGGCTCAGCCGAGCGAGTGCTTCAGGTCGGCTGCCTAGGAGGTTACGGCACACGAAGCGGATCGGATCAATTTCAGGAGAGTTGAGCCAGGTACGTGCGCTTGAATGAGGATGTGCCTCAAGTGCGACAAAAGCAACTCGAGACATCACCTGTACGACAAAGGACCATCAGGACTAGCCAGCGCGGCATCGCAACCGACCCGGATAGGAGGGCCAATACGTTTTGGTGAGAACTACCAACGTCCCTGCACTGCAGCGCATAGGAGGCCCGCCAATATCCCAACTGCGACCAGCAGAATCACCATGGCAAGCGTGAGCTCTCTGTCAGTCATTCCTTACCCTGTATGTGTTCGGTTGATCGTCCCCATTGGAGTAAGTCCTTCTCCTGGGGAGTTAGGTTGTCTTCACCGCGCGACTCCAGCCGTGCAATAAGCTTGGCCAACACTGCCGGATCAGCGCGGGCCTGGTCCATTACCATGCTGATGTTCAGGTATTGAAGGAGCAAGATGCGAGTGTGGTAGTCGCCTTCGTTAATGGCCATAGCCACCTCTGAGAAGATGGCTAGAAGAGCCAGCGTGGGGCTTGGTAGACCCGGCGTGATCAAGCGAGTGCCACCGCTTGGCTTCATGGGCTATCAGGCTGGGGCTTGCAAGGAGGACGCCTGGAGGTAAAGGCGAGGGCGCTGCTAACTGAGCGCCGACAGCGGATCGGGTACGAAAGGGAGCTGAACGCGGCGGTGGCCAGTTGCCAGTGAATGCCGCTCGTCGCTGTCAAGCTTGCTGGAGCAATGCGGCTTTAATACTGTATATAAAAACAGTATTGGGCTTTGCCATGGAACAAGTCGACGAGTTCGGCAGCTTCGGGGGCGACGACTTCGACCCTGACTGCCTGGAGATGATCAGGAATCAGCGCGACCTCTACGTCGAGGAGATCGCGATCATGCGCGGCATCATGGCTCGCCTACGCCAGAACCTGCTGAAGGTGCTGGCCGAGCGCGACCAGCTGTGGACTGAGGTTCGCATCGTCCGGGGGTTCAAGCAGCTCAGCGTGCAGAAGTGGATGGCCGGGGGAGGTGATGGAGCACCGGCGCCGTCGCTGGAAGAGATCGACATGAAGTATCACGAGCTGCTGCTGGTGGTGAACGTCACCCAGAAGGAGAACGAGCACCTTCGCCAGGAGCTGGCCGCGGCCAGGGCGATGGCCGTCGACGAGAAGATGGACGCCGATCGGCTGCGCAGCCAAGTCAGTTGGCTGCAGGGAAAACGGTAGGGGATTGGGTGTCGGCAGAACGCCGGAGGAGGGGAAAAGCCTTCCCCAAAACTGGCGCGTAAGTATGCGTCAGCAAAGGAAAGTATCGAGCAGTAAAACGACCTATCTGAATAGGCCGTTTTCGGTCTGTAACCCTTGAGCTAGCTGGGTTTCGCCTGATTTACCATTGCATTCCAGGCCTTGATGCCTTACTGGGAGTTCAAGCACTGTTTCTCGAACCTCAATGCCTCTTTTCGATTACCTAGGTATCTGGATACACCTCGAATAGCCATGAACCCACCTATAGGCTTGTCGGTGTGGCCGATGATGAGACCGCCATGGCAATTGTGTGCCCTGCAGCCAGAGATGAAGGTTGAGTTGTTGGTGACCAATATATTTTCTGGTCGAACCAGAACCTCAACTCCATTCCTCAAGAATCGTCCGCGGACGACCCGCACCTTGTTGGGTGGCAGGAACACGAACTCAATAAGGATTTTCCCAGCCTTCTCCCTAAGGGTTAGCGTTGTGCCAACGAGTTGTATGTCCCAAGGATCGGTCGAATAGACGAGCTGATTGTTCCTGATGTGCAGCACGGGGATATTGCACTCGTCGAAGATGACGACGTTCAACAGGAAATGGCCATCGGACAGGATGATGCCCACCAAAGGAGTGTTGTCTATCAGCAGCGGAATCATCTCTGTGCCATGTCCACCGTCCTGGCATGTGAATGAATTCCCCCCTATTTCGACTGTCGCCTCCGTCCCAGAAAAATGAAGCGAATAGGGTTTCGACGCTCCCTCGCGGAGGTTGTAGGGGTCGGCGTTAGCCGCTCGGACTGCTTCCTTTGGAAGAAGCCCATTGGTCTTCTCGCGGTGATGGTGATCGCAAAGAAGCGTGATCTCGGCTGCGACATGGCGATGAACCTCGGCCCACTCCTCCATGTGCTCATACTCATAAAGGGGCATGCCGCAGATCACGCATCCGAAACCACAACGCTGTCGAACCTCCCTCTGGATTGGAAGAGGGATATTTCTGCTGGTCGCAGGCTGATCCATGACTATGACACTCCCTTGCATTAGGCTTTCCGTTCAGGGTAGCAGGGGTTCTGATCCACAGGCATAGATTGCCGAGAAGGGCCTCAAGATCAGTTCCGAAACCGGAAGGTGCTATCCAGCATTCATGCGGGTTGTAGCGGGGCAGTCTTGGGAAAGTATCGGAACGCGAATAGGGCTTCAGGCGGCAACAAGACTGACTTTATGTAACGGTCTTGAAAACCGCCGACTCGCAAGGGTCCCAGAGTTCGAATCTCTGCGCTTCCGCCATCTGCGAAGCCCCGTTCTTACGGGGCTTTTTGCTGTCTGCAGGGTCGAATTTCAAGAGCACTCGGGCGAGAAAAAAGAGCTGTTCCGAAGTTCTTTCGGAACAGCGCCGATGCCTGACCTCCTATAGCCCTCGACTTGATGAGGGTGAGCATCGTGGCAACCCTGGCCTCCGAACGAGAGCCAGGGCCGAGCTGAGTGCGATCGTGGGGAACTGCCTTTTGAGATGAGCAGGCAGAACGGCCTGAGTCAGGACGTGCCAAGCATCGTCAAACTATCGGTCATCCGCTGAAGCTGACGACCCTGGTCACGCGCCATCGTCAGCAGGCCACCATGGCCACCACGAAGATGGTTGCCAACCCGATACACATGGCACCCAGGGTGAGCGCCAGTAGGCCCTGATCGCTGGCCAGCGATCGTGGACGAATGAGTACAGATTTAAGCGGGACGCTATTTAGCCGGCCGTGGAGCCTCGACTCGAAGAGCGTCACTGTCCTTGTCAATTGATAGCGCAACTGAAATATCCTTTTCAGTTTCGGTACTGGGCTGCGGTACCCAGCTATTGGCCGCGATTGTGGCTTCAGCGAAGCTCAACAGCAAGACCATTGCTGCTACGCAGGTTCCTATGGCAATCGCATTGATTACCTTCTGTTCTTTCACAGGCGCATTCATGTTGCTTGCCTAGCCCGGGTCCACGTCGAATGAGGTGGTCTGACAACCGCAGGCGGCAGAAGTGCGGAGGCATTAGGTTTTCGCGATCAACCCAGGCCCCCGTCACCGCGGTAAGGCGTCGCTATTCAGCGCGATACCGCAATCCACAGCTGAGCGTTGCGCTCAGCTCAGTTGAATACCGGTTTCGCCCGCTATCCTGTCTGACGGCTTTGTACTGACATGCCACCGCCGCCGATGACTGCAACTCGGCCGAAACCCCTCGTGCGCCGCGGCGCTCGTAACGATGGCCGTGCGATACGCTCCGCTGCGGATCCAGTTCCAGCATCTGGACATGAAAAAGCCCGCGCGAGGCGGGCTTTTTCCAGGCCGAGGAGCAGCGTCCCAGTCAGGGCGTGTTGCCCTTGGCCAGGGCGGCAGCGATGGCCGGTGCGTCGATGGCGTTGGTCAGGACCTGGGTGCCCGAAAGGATGACGTTGTTGGTCGGGCCGCTGCCTTTGATCTCGTCGCTGGCGAGCAGCTTGCCCTGGTCGTCGAGGACCTGGGTGATGACATCATAGTCGAAGCGGACGCGCATGTAGGCGTCGGATTTCCATTCCCGCAGTTTCAGCACCAGCAGCTTCTGGCCCTGGGGCGCGCGGTCGCTGGCCTGGCTGGGCATGGCGGTGATGGCGGCGCGGGCGAGGGCCTTTTGCACGGCATCCTGCAGGTCGGCGGAGAGGGGGCTGCCGCTGTAGGTGCGGACGCTCCAGGGGTTGTAGTAGAGACCGCGGATGTTGCCGACGTAGGTGGCGTCCTTGTTCTGGGCGACTACATAGGGGCGCTCATCGAGTACCGCGACGGCGACCGGCTTGTCGGCCTTGACGGTGAGTTGCGGGGCGGTCTGGCGGTAGTCGATCTTCTGGCCGATGGCGCAACCGGCCAGTTGCAGCGCAGCGAAGGTGATGAACAAGAGATGGGACGGCTTCATGCGAAACTCCTTTTTCGAGAGGCGCGCAGTCTAAGCCATCAGCTCCGTCATGCCAAAATAATGTGATGCAGGTCACTAAATATCTGGATGGCCACGAGTCGATTGCCGGGCTCCGCAGCCGGGTGGATGCGCCTGGCACGCTTATCAGTGGGGTAGGCAGGCCAGGGGATTACCTGCCTTTCAGTGGCGGGGACTCACGCAGCCTCAAGGGAAGGCACAGCGCTCAATGATAAGACAGTCCCCAGGCTCTGCCCCGACCCGGGCGGGCTACAGCGTCTTCTTGTATTCCTTGTCCACCTTCTTGTCTTCGCGGTGGCGTTCCTCGTCCAGGTGGGTATCGGTGCGGTCGGCTTCGTCGGCGGCATGGGCCGCACCCTTGTCGACTTCCTTGCGGTCGTGGCGGGCGTCCTTGCTCACGTCCCGGCCGTCCTGGCGGATGCTCTTTTCCACCGGGCTTTCGGCCAGCGCGACACCTGTGGCGAGGACACTCAGCAAAACGGTCATGGCTGCTGCGGTAAGGCGGGATTTCATCGAGAAGCGCTCCTGAATCGAGAGAGAGGGAGTGGCCGTCCAGAGCGACCGCTTCGTTTGCAGTAAAGCGGTAAAGCGGCCGTTTTGAAAGGAAAGCTGCAGAGACGCCCTGTTCAAGCGGGCGAGCTGGAGGCCCAGGCGGACGCATCGTGCGGATGCAGACTCTCCAAATGGCGCACCTGGAGGCTCACGTCCCGGTAGCTGTCACGCAGGGCGACCAGCAGGCGGCGGGCGGCGTCCTCGACGAACATCAGGTTTCTGCCATTTAGCGCGGCGAAGGCCTGTTCGTCGGCGCGCTTGACGGCGGTCTGCACCGGCGTGCCCAGGGCCTGTTCGCACTGGTCGATCAGGGGCAGCAAGCCGAAGTCGACTGCCCCGGCCGGCAGGCTGATCCGTACCCGGGCCAGGCTGCGCTGGCTGTGCGGGGTGGCCAGGGAGGCGTGACGGCTCAGCCAGTGGGCGACGGTGGCGGGATCGAGCTGCGTGGTGGTCCCGTGTTCGGCCAGAAAGGCCCGTTCGATCAGTTGCCGGGACAGGGCGGCGGAGCAGGGGCAGGTGGAAGAGTAGAGGATCTCGACGCGCGCGCTGAGCTGGAATACCCCAGCCACCCAACTGGCTTCCAGGCGCACGGGATAGCGTTTCCAGCCGCTCAATTCGGGGGTCATCAGGGCGGGGCGGCGGATCAGCAGGGCGAAATCCAGCCGCAGGCGGGCGGCGCGGGAGTCGCAGCTGCGGTGGCTGGCGACCATGTCATTCAGCAGCAGACGCAGGCGCTCGGGCGTCAGGAGAGCTTCGCCGCCCAGGCGATCCAGCAGTTGATAGAGCCGGGACATATGGATGCCCTTGGCGGTGGCCGCGGGCAGGTCGACCTGAACGTCGGCGCTGGCGGGCAGCAGGCCGTCGAGTTCGCCCTGGCCGAGGCGGATCGGCAGGTCGATGCCCTGCATGCCGACCCAGTCGAGGGCGGCGGGCAGGGTGGCGGTCTCGCTGAGGGAGACATCGGGCAGGATGGCGTTCATGGGCAGGGCTCGCTTCAGTGCGGATCGGTGGCCTGGGGCCAGTCGCTGAAGGGGTTGTGCAGGCGTGTCCAGGCCGCGGGGCCGGCGGCGAGTTCACTGTCGGTCAGCAGGCAGGCATCCAGGCGGGCGCGCAGGGCGGCTTCGTCCATGTCCATGCCGATGAGTACCAGTTCCTGGCGAGCATCGCCGACGGCCTCGTGCCATTTCTCCTTGATGAGGGCGACGGTTTCTTCATCCTCCGGCCACTGCTCGGGCGATACCGCGGCCCACCAGCGCCCGGCCACGCCATGGCGAGCCACGGCGCCGGCCTGGGACCAGGTACCGGCATGGGCGGGATGGCTGGCCAGCCAGAAGTAGCCCTTGGAGCGGATCACGCCAGGCCATTCCCCCTCGACCAGGGCGAAGAAGCGCTCGGGATGGAAGGGGCGGCGGGCGTGATAGACAAAGCTCGAGATGCCGTATTCCTCGGTCTCGGGGGTATGTTCGCCGCGCAGCTCCTGCAGCCAGCCCGGCGCCTGGGCGGCTTTATCGAAATCGAAGAGTCCGGTCTGCAGCACCCGCTCCAGCGGTACGGCGCCAAAGCTCGCCAGTTCCAGCCGCGCACTGGGGTTGAGGCTGCGCAGGATGGCCAGCAGCCGATCGCGTTCCGCCGGTTCGATGAGGTCCAGCTTGTTCACCACCAGGACGTCACAGAATTCGATCTGCTCGATCAGCAGGTCGACCACGGTGCGCTCGTCTTCCTCGCCGAGGGATTCGCCACGGGATTCCAGCAGATCGCTGGAGGCGTAGTCGCGCAGGAAGTTGAAGGCATCCACCACGGTGACCAGAGTGTCGAGCTGGGCGACGTCGCCCAGGCAGCGCCCGTCTTCGCCGGCGAAGGTGAAGGTTTCGGCCACGGGCAGGGGCTCGGAGATCCCGGTGGATTCGATGACCAGCTGATCGAAGCGGCCCTCGCGGGCGAGGCGTTCGACTTCCAGTAGCAGGTCTTCGCGCAGGGTGCAGCAGATGCAGCCGTTGCTCATCTCCACCAGCTTTTCCTCGGTGCGCGACAACTCGGCGCCGCCGTCGCGGACCAGGGCGGCGTCGATGTTGACCTCGGACATGTCGTTGACGATGACCGCCACCCGCCGGCCTTCGCGGTTGTTGAGAATATGGTTGAGCAGGGTGGTCTTGCCGGCGCCGAGAAAGCCGGACAGCACGGTGACAGGGAGTTTCTGGCTGGGGAGGCTGGCTAGGGTCGTCATGGTCATCACGGCTAGGGTAGGTCGTAGGGCGGGCGCGTCCCTGTAGGGGATGCTCCAGAACTTTATAACACGTTATAACATAACATTTAGTGCAGGTTAAAGACGGACCTGTTCCCTGCCCGGCGTCTTCTTCAGCTAACCGGGTGGGTGACTCGAGCCGCCCGCCATTGATCGAGGAGGACTGCCCTCGGTCACAGGCGCCAACTAGACGTGCTGACCGCCGTTGATATGGATCTCGGCACCGTTGATGTAGCAGGAGCGTTCGCTGCAGAGGAAGTAGATGGTCTCGGCCACTTCGTCGGGGGTACCCAGGCGCTTGAGCGGGACCTCGGCTTCCACCAGGCCATCGGTACCGGGCGAGAGGATGGAAGTGGCGATCTCGCCCGGTGCTATGGCGTTGGCGCGGATGCCACGGGGACCGAATTCATGGGCCAGTTCCCGGGTCAGCGCGGCCAGGCCTGCCTTGGAGGCGGCATAGGCCACTCCGGCGAAGGGATGCACCCGCGAACCGGCGATGGAGGTGACGTTGACGATGCTGCCTCGAGCGGCTTCAAGCTCCGGCAGCAGGGCGCGGGCCAGCAGGGCGGTGGAGACCAGATTGACGTTGAGGACGTGGGTCCAGGTCTCGGCATCCGACGCGGCTACCCCGAGGCGACCGCCATCCGGCCCCTTGGGCGAGATGCCGGCATTGTTGACCAGGGCATCCAGCTTGCCGCTGGGCAGGCGCTCGCGGACCGTGGCGACCAGGCGATCGATCTGGGTGAGGTCGGCGAGATCGGCCTGGATGTGCGCGTCGCGGGCTTCCGGCCAGGCGCATTCTTCGGAGAACGGGTGGCGGGAGACGGTGAGCAGACGCCAGCCCAGGCTGCGGAACAGCTTGACCGTGGCGTGACCGATTCCGCGACTGGCGCCGGTGAGCAGCATGGTGCGCTGGGTCATGGGCTACCCCGGCAGGCAGCGGGGCGGACGAGGGGCGACAGGACGGGCATGGTGGGTGACTCCGGCGTCTGGCAGGCCGGTTCACTATGCCCAAGCAGGACAGGTGGGGCAATCGATGGACCTGTCCTCACCGGCGGACCGATGAGGACAGGGTGCCTTCAGGCTTCTTCGAGGGCGCGCGGGCGGGCACTGCGCTGCTCGGCGGTGGGTTCTTCGGCGGGCTGCAATTCGAAGTCGAAGTCGATTTCGGCGAACTGGCTGCCGTCGAGGCCACGGGCGCGGGCGGCGTTGGCGTCGTCGTGGAAGTGGATGTCGGCGATGAGTTCGTCGCGGGTGGCGTAGGCGAAGTCATCGTGCAGGTACTGGTCGCCGGCCAGGTTGATCTGGGTGGTCAGGTGGCGATGGCCGGGAGCGGAGATGAAAAAGTGGATGTGCGCCGGGCGCTGGCCATGGCGGCCGAGGCCGTCGAGCAGGCGCTGGGTGGGGCCGTCCGGCGGGCAACCATAGCCGGAGGGCACGATGCTGCGGAACGCGTAGCGGCCCTCGGCGTCGGTGCGGATGCGTCGGCGCAGGTTGAATTCGGACTGCGCCGGATCGAAGTAGGAATAGGTGCCGCCGGTGTTGGCGTGCCAGACGTCCACCAGGGCGCCGGCCAGCGGGCGACCCTCGGTGTCGCGCACCTGGCCGGTCATGAACAGCGGCACGCCGGCGTCCTGGCCATCATCGAGCCGGGCTTCGCCTTCGCACAGAGGGGCACCGGCCACATAGAGCGGGCCTTCGATGGTGCGCGGGGTGCCACCGGTGCGGCCGGCCTGTTCGTCCTGGGCATCCAGCAGCAGATCCAGATAGTGCTCCAGGCCGAGGCCGGCGACCAGCAGTCCGGCTTCCTGGCGCGCGCCCAGGTCGTTGAAGTAGCTCACCGCCTGCCAGAATTCCTCGGGCGTCACCTCCAGGTCCTCGATCATGCGGATGCTGTCGGTGAGGATACGGTGCACGATGGTCTTGAGGCGCGGATTGCCGGCGTCCTGCTCGAAGCCGCTGGCGACTTCAAAGAACTTCTGCACATCGGCGGTCTGGGAAAGGGCTAGGGTCATGGAGCGATCCTCGGTGTTGTTGTTATGGGTGGCCAATCAGCGGTCGTCGGTGTGGATGGAGGAGGGGTGCCGGCACAGGGCGGTGACCTCGATCTCCATATAGGGGTAGAGCGGCAGTTGCAGCAGAGTATCGTGCAGCGCCTGGGTATCGGCCACGTCGAAGATGCTGACGTTGGCGTAGAGCCCGGCGATCCGCCAGAGGTGGCGCCAGGTGCCCTGGCGCTGCAGCTCCTGGGCCAGTTCCTTTTCCGCCTGCTTGAGTCGCGTGGCGTCGGCGGCGGGCAGATCGTGGGGCAGTTTGACGGTCATGCGGACCATGAACAGCATGGTGAATCCTCCACGGGGCGTGATCAGGCGGTGGCGACGGCGAGGCTGCTGCGATCGCGACGGAAATGGGCGAGGCGGTCTTCGTCGAGGCTGACGCCGAGGCCGGGACCCTGGGGTAGCAGCAGCTGGAAGTCGCGATAGGTCGGCGGCTCGACGAGGATGTCCTCGGTGAGCAGCAGTGGACCGAACAACTCGCTGTGCCAGTCCAGCCGCTCCAGGGTGGCGAAGGCATGGGCCGAGGCCAGGGTGCCGATGCTGCCTTCGAGCATGGTGCCGCCATAGAGGCCGATGCCGGCCGCCTGCGCCAGGTGGGCGACCTTGAGCACCGCCCGCGGACCGCCGGTCTTGGCGATCTTGAGCGCGAATACCGGGGCGGCACCGGCACGGGCCAGGGCGAAGGCGTCGGGGAGGCTCTCGATGGCTTCGTCGGCCATCACCGGCGCCGGACTGCGGGCGCTGACCCGCGCCAGGGCCTGGACGTCATGGCGCGGCACCGGCTGTTCGATCAACTCCACCCCGGCGTCGGCCAGGGCCTGGCAGGCGCGCAAGGCCACGCCTTCGCTCCAGGCCTGGTTGACGTCGACCCGCACGCTGGCGCGATCGCCCAGGGCGCGCTTGATGGCTACCACGTGGGCGATGTCCCGGGCCGGTTCGGCCGCGCCGATCTTGAGTTTGAAATGGCGATGGCGGCGCAGCTCGAGCATGCGTTCGGCTTCGGCGACGTCCTTGGCGGTGTCGCCGCTGGCCAGGGTCCAGGCCACCTCCAGCCCCTGTTGCACCCGGCCGCCGAGCAGTTCGGCGAGGCCCAGGCCGCGACGCTGGCCCTGGGCGTCGAGCAGAGCGGTCTCCAGGGCCGACTTGGCGAAGGTATTGGCGCGCACGCTGCGCTCGACCCGTTGCATCACGGCATTGAGGTTGTCAGCGTCCTGGCCGATCACCAGGGGCGCCAGATAGGTATCGAGGTTGGTCTTGATGCTTTCCGGGCTCTCCCCGGCGTAGGCCAGGCCGCCGATGGTAGTGGCTTCGCCGAGGCCCTGGCTGCCGTCGCTGCAGGTCAGGCGCAACAGCACCAGGGTCTGCCGCTGCAGGGTATGCATGGCCAGCTTGTGCGGGCGGATGGTGGGCAGGTCGACGAGGCAGGTGTCCAGGCGTTCGATGCTGATCATGGGCCAAATCCATCAGGGGCGGTCGTTGCCGCGCGTTCTTGTAGGGACGGCTTTCAGCTTGCGAGTTGCCTCCCCGGCAGTCCAATATCCGTTGCGTGTTCTACGATACCCTGGAGGTATGATGGAGCTGCGGCATCTGAGGTATTTCCTGGCCTTGGCGGAGACCCTCAACTTCACCCGCGCGGCCGAACGCCTGCACATGGCCCAGCCGCCGCTCAGCCGGCAGATCCAGCAACTGGAAGAAGAGCTGGGGGTGAGCCTGCTGGAGCGCGGCCGGCCCTTGCGCCTCACCGAGGCCGGGCGCTATTTCCAGGAACACGGCAGTCGCTTGCTGGCGCAGCTGGACGAGGTACGCGACGGCACCCGGCGGGTGGCCGAGGGGCGCAAGCGCTGGCTGGGCATCGGATTCGCGCCGTCCACCCTCTATGGCGCCCTGCCGGAACTGATCCGCCGACTGCGCACCGATGCCGGGCTGGAGCTGGGGCTGTCCGAGCTGATCACCCTGCAGCAGGTGGAGGCGCTCAAGAGCGGACGCATCGACATCGGTTTCGGTCGCATCCGCATCGAGGATGCCGCGGTGGTACAGGAGGTGTTGCACGAGGACCCGCTGGTGGCGGTGCTGCCGGCCGGGCATCCGCTGCTGGGCGCGCCGGTGAGTCTGGCACGCCTGGCGCAAGAGCCCTTCGTGCTCTATCCCTCCGCGCCGCGACCCAGTTACGCCGACCATGTGCTGGCGCTGTTCGCCCGCGAAGGATTGAACATCCGCGTGGCGCAGTGGGCCAACGAATTGCAGACGGCCATCGGCCTGGTGGCGGCCGGACTGGGGATCACCCTGGTGCCGGCCTCGGTGCGCCGGCTGCACCGCGACGACATCGACTACGTCTCCCTGAGCGATACCCAGGCGGTCTCGCCCATCGTCATCAGCTACCGGGCCGGCGATCGTTCGCCGCTGCTGGCGCATTGTCTGGCGCTGGTGCAGGAGACCGCTGCGCAACAGGCCTGAAGCCCCGGCCAGCCGTGGCCTGGGCGGGATTCGCCCGACGCCCGGGTGGCGGCCGCCGCGTAATTAGCTGCGCCAAGGGGATGGTCGCGGCAGTCTGCGGACAGCCCCGCAGCGGGAACCACGCCGAAGATGATTCCAGACCTGAGCAACCTGGAGTCTCTTGCGATGACCGGATCCTATATCCACGTACCTGCGCCGTCCGGCGCCTTCGACGCCTACTTCGTGCCCTCCATCGACGGTCGCGGTCCGGGCATCGTCCTGTGCCAGGAGATCTTCGGCGTCAACGCCGCCATGCGCGCCGTGGCCGACCAACTGGGCGAGGAGGGTTACAGCGTGCTGGTGCCCGATCTCTACTGGCGTCAGGCGCCGCGCATCGAATTGGGCTACACCCCGGAGGATTTCGAAAAGGCCTACGGCCACCACCAGGCCTTCGACGAGAACCTGGGGGTGGTGGACATCGGCGCCGCCCTCGACCATCTGCGCAGTCGTCCCGAGGTGAGCGACGCCGGCCTGGGTGTGGTGGGTTACTGCCTGGGCGGCAAGCTGGCCTACCTGGCGGCCTGTCGACTGCCCCAGGTGGCCTGCGCCGTCGGCTACTACGGCGTCGGTATCGAGAAGGCCCTGGGGGAATTGGAAGGACTGCGCGGCCGGCTGGTCCTGCACTTCGCCGAAGCCGACCAGTTCTGTCCGGAACCGGCGCGGGAGGCCATCCTCGCCGCCCTGGCCACGGTGCCGGTCACGGAAGGCTATGTCTACCCCGGCGTCGACCATGCCTTCGCCCGGCCGGCTGGCCATCACTACGACAAGCCCGCCGCGCTGCTGGCCCATGAGCGCACCATCGCCGCGCTGCGCCGCACCATCGGCCCGGACTACAACCTCTCGGCGCTGTGGGAAGAACATATCCGCCACGAATTCGATACCCGCGACGTGCCGGCGACCATGGCCACCATGGTGCCCGAGCCCTACGTCAACCATATCCCGACCATGACAGGCGGGGTCGGCTATCGCGAACTGGCGCGTTTCTATCGCTACCACTTCGTGCACGGCAACCCCAGGGACATGAAGCTCACGCCGCTCTCGCGCACCGTGGGCGCCTCGCAGATCGTCGACGAGTTCATCATGAGCTTCACCCATGACGAGCCCATCGACTGGATGCTGCCCGGCGTGGCGCCCACCGGTCGCTACGTCGAGATCCCCATGCTGGGGGTGGTGAAGTTCCGCGGGCCCAAGCTCTACCACGAGCACATCTATTGGGATCAGGCCAGCGTGCTGGTGCAGATCGGCCTGCTCGACCCCGAGGGCCTGCCGGTGGTCGGTGTGGAGACCGCGCACAAGCTGCTCGACGAGACGCTGCCATCCAACACCCTGATGCCGAGCTGGACTTCCAGCGCCGGCAAGTCCATCGAGGAGTGAGGCCATGAGTCTGCATTCCCTCGACGGCAAGACGGTGGTCATCAGCGGCAGCGCCACCCTGATCGGCCAGGCGGTGGCCGAGACGCTGGTCGCGGCAGGCGCCCGGGTTGCCCTGCTGGACATCGACCCGAATGGCGCGGCCGGTGCCGAGGTGCTCGGCGATGCGGCCTTCTTCCAGACCGTGGACCTGACCGATGACGCAGCCTTGGCGCTCGCGGTAGCCGCCATCCGCGAACGCTTCGGCGCGGTGGCTGGCCTGGCCAACCTGGCCTGTACCTATCTCGACGATGGCCTGGAGTCGCCGCGCGCTGACTGGCTCAAGGCGCTGGACGTGAACCTGGTGTCGGCGGTGATGCTGGCCAAGGCACTGCACGCGGATCTCAAGGCGCGGCGCGGGGCCGTGGTCAACTTCACCTCCATCTCCGCTGGCTGCGCCCAGACCGGGCGCTGGCTCTACCCGGTATCCAAGGCGGCGCTCAAGCAGCTGACCCGCAGCATGGCGCTGGATCTGGCGCCGGACGGCATTCGCGTCAACTCGGTGTCGCCGGGCTGGACCTGGTCGCGGGTGATCGCCGAGGTCAGCGGTGGTAATCGCGCTCACGCCGACCGCGTCGCCGCCGACTTCCATCTGCTCGGCCGCCTCGGCGAGCCGGCGGAAGTGGCCCAGGTGGTCGCCTTCCTGTTGTCGCCGGCGGCGAGTTTCGTCACCGGCGCCGACTATGCCGTGGACGGTGGTTATTCGGTCATGGGACCGGAGCGCAACCAGCCGGCCATTCCACGCCTCGCCGAACGGGAGTGATGCCATGCACAACCCCTTCTGGCGCCTGTTCAACGGCTTCACCCCCACCCGCAACTCGACTCCCCGGAGAACCTCCATGCGCCGTATCGCCATCGTCGGGGCCGGCCAGGCCGGCCTGCAACTGGGCCTGGGCCTGCTCGCCCAGGGCTATCATGTCACCCTCACCACCAACCGCACCGGCGAGCAGGTGCGCGCGGGCAAGGTGATGTCCAGCCAGTGCATGTTCAACACCTCGTTGCAGACCGAGCGCGACCTGGGGCTGAATTTCTGGGAAGAGCAGTGCCCGGCGGTGGAGGGCATCGGCCTGGCCGTCCCCGATCCTGCCCATCCCGAGCGCCCGGCCTTTCAGTGGAGCGCGCGCCTGGAGCGCTATGCCCAGGCGGTGGACCAGCGCCTGAAGATGCCGGCCTGGATGGACGAGTTCGAGCGGCGCGGCGGCGAACTGGTGATCCAGGACGTCGGCCTGCCCGAACTGGAAACCCTGGCCGCCAGCCATGACCTGACCCTGCTCGCCGCCGGTAAGGGCGAGATCGTCAACCTGTTCGCCCGTGACACCGAGCGTACCGTCTTCCAGCAGCCCCAGCGTGCCCTGGCGCTGACCTATGTGAAGGGCATGCAGCCCATGTCGCCCTATTCGCGGGTGGCCTTCAACCTTATCCCCGGTGTGGGCGAATACTTCGTCTTCCCGGCCCTGACCCTGAACGGACCCTGCGAGATCATGGTGTTCGAAGGCGTGCCCGGCGGCCCCCTGGACTGCTGGCAGGACGTCACCTCGCCGGAGCAGCACCTGGAGCGTAGCCTGGAGATCGTCCGCCGCTTCGCGCCCTGGGAGGCCGAGCGCTGCCAGAACCTGGAGCTCACCGATGCCGGCGGCGTGCTGGCCGGGCGCTTCACGCCCATGGTGCGCAAGCCGGTGCTGCGCCTGCCTTCGGGCCGGCCGGTGTTCGGCATGGCCGACGCCCTGGTGGTCAACGATCCCATCACCGGCCAGGGCTCCAACAATGCCGCCAAGTGCAGCAAGGTCTATCTGGAGGCCATCCTCGCCCAGGGCGATGCCGCCTTCACCCCGGATTGGATGCACCAGACCTTCGAGCGCTACTGGGACTACGCCGGCCAGGTAGTGAAATGGACCAACAGCCTGCTGACCCCGCCGCCGCCGCACATCCTCGATCTGCTCGGCGCCGCCAGCCAGTCCCACGCCATCGCCTCGCGCATCGTCAACGCCTTCGACGATCCCCGCCGTTTCGCCCCCTGGTGGTTCGAAGCGGAGGCCTGCCAGGGCTTCCTGCGTGAACACCTGGACCAGGCTGCCTAAGGAGCCCACCATGACGATAGACGCGCTGGATCTCATCGCCGCCGACCCGGCCAACCCGCGGGCGCTGCGCAACCTGCTAGGGCAATTCGCCACCGGCGTCACGGTGATCACCACCCGCGGCCGTGACGGGCGCAAGGTAGGGATGACCGCCAATTCCTTCTCCTCGGTGTCCCTGGAGCCGCCGCTGGTGCTCTGGAGCCTGGCCCGCCAGGCGCCGAGCCTGGCGGACTTCCTCGCCGCCAGCCACTTCGCCATCCACGTGCTGGGCAGCGACCAGCACCAGCTTTCCGGCCACTTCGCGCGGCCGGCGGAGGACAAGTTCGCCGGCATCGCTCACGTAGAGGGCACCGCCGGGGTACCGCTGCTGGAGGAGGCGGTGGCCACCCTGATCTGCCGCAACCACGTCCAGTACGAGGGTGGCGACCACCTGATCTTCCTTGGCGAGATCGAGCACTACCGACACAGCGGCGGAGAACCGCTGGTCTTCCACGCCGGCCAGTACCGGGTCGCCAGCGCGCATCCGGCGCTGAGCGCCTGAGCCTCGGCAGCGCCCGTCGATGCCACTCGATCGGCGGGCGCTGCCCTTTCGAATCTGCCTTTCGCGAGCACGAACAGCCGTATTCAAGGAGCCTTGCATGACCCGGATTCGCTATCTTTCCCTCGCCGGTGCCCTGGTCGCCGGAACCACCCAGGCCTATGACCTGCCGGTGGTCAACCTCGGCCTCACCAGCTTTCTCGACGGCGGCTTGCCCGCCGGTAACGGCTGGTACCTGCAACAGTATTTCCAGAACTACAGCAGCGATCGCCTGGTGGACCGCAACGGCGACAAGCTAGGCCTGCCCAAGACCGAGCTGGACTACCAGGTCTCGGTGACCCAACTCAGCTACGTGTCGGACCTGCGTCTGGGCAACGGCAACCTGGGTCTGAACATGTTGCTGCCGGTGGTGACGCGGATGAAGGTCGACGATGGCTTGAATAACGCGGCCCTCAAGGACCAGGGCGGCATGGGCGACCTGCTGGTGGGGCCGTTCATCCAGTTCGATCCGGTGATGGGGCCGAACGGGCCGCGCTTCGTCCAGCGCGTCGAATTGCAGGTGAATATCCCCACCGGTGAATACGACCGCGACAAGGACATTAATCCAGGCAACCACGCCTGGTCGTTCAATCCCTACTGGGCGGGCACCTACTGGTTCACCCCCAACTGGACCGCCTCGGTGCGTGCCCACTACCTCTACAACTTCAAGAACGACAAGCCGAACTACGCCTTCGGCGATGTCTCCGACATCCAGGCCGGGCAGGCGCTGCATGCCAACTTCGCCACCGAATACGCCGTCACCCCGCAACTGCGCCTGGGCCTCAACGGCTACTGGCTCAAGCAGATCACCGATACCCAGATCGACGGCCACGACGTCTCCGGTCGGCGCGAACAGGTCTGGGCCATCGGCCCGGGCGGCATGTACAGCTTTTCCAAGAACGACCACCTGGTGGCCAACGCCTACTTCGAGCAGGACGCGAAGAACCGTCCCGAAGGCAGCCGGGTGCAGGTGCGCTACATCCACCACTTCTGACCGGACGGAGTTCAGCTCCCTTCGTCCACTTTCAAGCCTGCC
Organism: Pseudomonas sp. RIT411; assembly: GCF_003057735.2. Lineage (NCBI taxonomy): Bacteria > Pseudomonadati > Pseudomonadota > Gammaproteobacteria > Pseudomonadales > Pseudomonadaceae > Pseudomonas > Pseudomonas sp. RIT411. The sequence continues at coordinate 16,997 of NZ_QBIZ02000007.1, read as the reverse complement.
GGGGATGGCAGGCTTTTTTTTTGCACGGCGTTTGGGCGGTAAGCTCAACCAAGGGCGTGTCCAGGTGGTTCAGATATAGCGGCAGACGATGCGGGGTGGCGCCGGAGGTTATGGTCCTATTGGTCTTGGACGGTTGCGCCGTCTCATTCCAACCTCCGGCTCATTGAGGCTATAGCGTTCCGCCGTTGCGACCGCTTCTACGGCATCACTCACCTCTGTAGACGTCGATAACCGTAGCGTGGAAAACGGCGCAGCCTTTTCCACTGGAATCCGTCGCGATGCGTGCCCTCACCCCAACCTTCTCCCGAGGGGAGAGGGGGCTATCGGAGCAGGTGTTCGTCTTTCAAGGTTTTAGCAAGATCCAGATCAATCTGAAGCCCTCACCTTGGTAACAGCTTTCTCAGAACTGCCATGGGTCGCGGCCAGTCGGGTGAGCGCAACGAAGCCCAACAGAGAGGGTTCGCCGGGCGATCCGGGCCAAGCAGTGGAACCAGATAGAGGCTGCAGGAAGATTCGTGCCTGTTGGGTTTCGACGGCAAGGCTGTCTCCGCCCAACCTTCAAAAGCAATAAGCCCGGCAGACGAGCTGTCGGGCTTTTTGGATAGCGCGGTGCGGGGTCACCGCGAAGACGCACTCTGCAAAAACTTCTCGCTGTACAGACGCGTCTCCTCGCCCAACCCCTGCTGGTCGAGCCAGGTCTTGACCGCCTCGACCATGGGCGGCGGGCCGCAGAGATAGAGGTCGCAGGCCTGGTCGGTGAGGAAGCGCCGGTCGAAGTGCTCGGGGATATAGCCGCTGAGGCCCTGCCACGCCGGACCCGGCTGGCTGACCACGGGCTGGTAGTCGAAGTCGGCGATGCGCGCGCGGTAGGCCTCCAGCCGGGCGCCCTCGCAGAGATCCTGCTCCTGGGTGACGCCATAGAACAGCCGCACCGGCTGGCCGCAGCCGCCTTTCTCGGCCATCTCGTCGAGCATGCCGAGGAAGGCCGACAGGCCCGTGCCGCCCGCCACCAGCACCAGCGGCCGCTCCACCTGGCGGAGATAGAAGCTGCCCAGGGGTGCCTCCAGTTCCAGGTTGAGGCCCGGCTGGCAGCGTTCGCGCAGGAAGTTGCTCATCACCCCATCCGGCAGCAGGCGGATGAGGAATTGCAGCTGGTTCTGCGCATTGGGCCGGTTGGCGAAGGAGTAGGCGCGCCAGTCATCGGTGCCGGGGATACGCAGCCGGGCGTACTGGCCGGGTAGGAATTGCAGCTGCCGGGGGGCAGAACTGGCGTCCAGATGCAGGATGGCGGTGGTGGCCGAGACCAGCTCCACCGAGATCACCTGGGCACTGATGCGCTCGGGCTCTTCGGCATGGCAGAGGCTGGAGTCGTGGTCGAAATAGAAGGCGGCGTCGGACGTCACCCGGGTCTGGCAGGCGAGCATCTTGCGTTGCGCCAGGTCACGCTCGGAAAGGGCTTCCTCGTCGACGTAATCCTGGCTGTAGGCGCCGGCTTCGCAGCGCCCCTGGCAGGTGCCGCAGACGCCTTCGCGGCAGTCCAGCGGCAGGCTGATGCCCTGGCGCAGGGCTGCGTCCAGCAGCAGTTCGTTGGGCTTCACCGCGATGAACAGCGTCTTGCCGTCGGCGAAGCTCAGAGCGACGTTGTGGCTCATGGCGGTGGCCTCAGAGATGGTAGAAGTCGAGTACAGAGTTGATGACGTCGTTGAGCAGCAGCACCTGCTTGCGGACGATACGGAAGTCGCCGTCCACCTCGCGCAGGTGATAGGTCACCTGGCCGTAGAACTGCTCGGACACCCCATGGCGGGCATAGAGCGTCAGCCAGCCGGCGCGCACCTCCAGCAGACCGTCGTCAGCCCGGGCGACGCGCACGTTGCTGATCTGGTGCAGGGTGCGCGGCAGTGGCGTGGAGGCGGCCGACTTGCCGGTGCGCAGTCGGAACACCCGGTCCTCCAGGCCGGAGCGGTCGGCGTAGTAGATATAGGAGAGACCCTGGGTGGGATCGGTCACGTACTCGTGCTCGCTGATCCATTGCGGCAGGTGGAAGACGCTGTCGGCCTCGAACAGCGCCAGATAGGCGTCCCAGTCCTGGGCATCGCAGAGCGCGGCCTGGCGATAGAGGAATTGTTCCACGGCGTATTGCAGATCAGGATTCATGCCGACACCTCCGTCGGTTGCAGGGCTTTGTTGGCCAGGCCGTCGAGCAGGAAGCGCTGCCAGGCGCCGTGCTGGTTCACATAGAGGCCTTCATGGGTGAATTCGGTACCGGTGAGTACCGGCTGGATGCCCAGGGCCTCGCTGTTCACGGTGGGGCCGGCGGTCCAGCGATGATGGCCGCGGGAGATGTCATTCCAGCGCTCCAGGCGGGCCTGAAAGCCGCGCTGGGCCTCGCGGAATTCCACCAGATCGTCGGGCGTACCCATGCCGGAGACGTTGAAGAAGTCCTCGAACTGGCGGATGCGGTTGGTGCGGTCAGCGGGCGCCTCGCCCTTGACGCCGATGCACTGGCTGATGATCTCGGTCTTGTTCCAGGCCACCGGCCGCACGATGCGCAGCTGGGAGCTGATCTGGTCCATGAAGAACAGGCTGGGGTAGATGTTGAGGTTGCGCAGGCGATGCATCATCCACTCGGCGCGGGCCTGGCCGTATTCCTCGACCAGGCGCGGCATCACGCTGGCGTAGCCGGGGCGCACCGTGGGGTTGGGCATGTCGCTGAACAGCAGGCTGTGGCCATTCCTGAAGGAGAACCAGCCATCGTCGGTCTCGGCATCGCCGGCGCCGAGCTTGCTGTAGTCCAGGGTGCTGCTAGCACCGCCTTTCTCGGCGTTGACCTGCTGGCGGTGCTGCACGGTGGAGACGTAGTTGTAGTGCACGGTGCTGACGTGATAACCGTCGAGGCCGTTCTCGTTCTGCAGCTTCCAGTTGCCGTCGTAGGTGTAGGTGGACTTGCCCGGCAGGATCTCCAGCTCGCCGGTCGGCGACTGGGCCACCATCATGTCGAAGAAGACCTTGGCGTCGCCCAGGTAGTCTTCCAGGGAATCGCTGCCTTGGGTGTCCAGGCTGACGAAGACGAAGCCCTTGTAGCTCTGGATGCGCGCCTTCTTCAGGCCGCGGGTGGCCTTGTCGAAGCCATCGGGGTACTCGCCCGGCGCCTTGACCTTCACCAGGCGGCCGTTGCTCTTGTAGCACCAGGCGTGGAAGGGGCAGGTGAAGGTGGACTGGTTGCCGCGCGCCACGCGGGTGAGGGTGGCGCCACGGTGCTGGCAGGCGTTGATCAGCGCGTGCAGCTCGCCGTTGCCGTCACGGGTGATGATCAGCGGCTGGCGGCCGGCGCGCATCGTGACGAAGTCGTGGGGCTTGGCGATCTCGCTTTCGTGGCAGGCGTAGATCCAGACCTTCTCGAAGATCAGCTCCATTTCCAGTTCGAACAACTCGGGTTCGGTAAACAGGTCGCGGGCGATGCGATAGACGCCGTCGGCCGGACGGAAGTCCAGGCAACCTTGGATGTAATCCTGCCATTGGGCAATGCTGCGGGTGCTCATCAGGGGTGTCCTCTAGGGTGAGACTCACCTCGATTGAAGCCCCGCCACCCCAACCCCTCTATCCGCTTTTTCACTGATCGCTAGCCGAATTTTTTCGCTCGCCGGACTGGCCTGCACTCTGCGGATAGTGGCGGCGGCACGCGGCGTGCAGCATGGAACCAGCCAGCGAAGGAGCCCAGCATGCAGCAGACGAATTTCGAGGTGCAGACGCACAGTGGCCAGGTCGCCGAGGCGTGTCGCTGGATGAGCGCGGTGGCCGGTCCGCATCGCCTGGAAACCCGCAGCGGCGCCGAATTGAGTTTCCATCACCAAGGACTGCGACTGCCGGGCCGAGCCACGGTGCTGGGGCGGATCGGCTATGGCGCTGCGGTGCAGATCGGCATCGACGCCCTGGATGCCTACAGCCTCAGCCTGCCGCTGCAGGGGCGCCAGTCGCTGGCCAGCCGCGGCGCGCGCGTGCGTTCCGACAGCCAGTGCGGAATGGTCGTCGCGCCCCACGAATGGCAGCGGCTGGACATGGCCGCCGACTGCCTCAAGCTGCAGGTGGTGATCCGCCGCGAAGCCTTACAGGAGGTGGCGGAGGGCCTGCTGGGCCGGCCCTTGGCGGCGCCCCTGAGCTTTGCCGGCGAGATGGAACTGGCGCGCCCGGCGGTCGCGGCGTGGTGGCAGGGGGTGCGCCAATTGCTGGACGGCTGGAGCGCGGTCCAGGCGCTCTATGGCCAGCCGGCGCTGGCCAACGACCTGGAAGTGATGCTGCTCAAGGGCCTGCTGCTGGCCCAGCCGCACAACTACTCCGCGGCCCTGGAAGAAGGCGTGGGGACCGGCTATCCCGAGTTTCTCCTGCGGGCGCGGCGTTATCTCGAGGCCCATGCGCGGGAGAATCCCTCGCTGGAGAGCCTGGAACGCGTGGCCGGGGTGTCCCGGTCCAAGCTCTATGCCAGCTTCCGCCGCTATCACGGCCAGCCGCCCATGGCCTATCTCAAGCGGCTACGGCTGGAAGAGGTGCGGCGCCTGCTGCTGGCGCGTCGTGAGGGCGCGAGCGTCTCGCGCATCGCCCTGGATTGGGGCTTCGAGCACCTGGGGCGCTTCGCCAGCGACTACCGCCAGGCGTTCGGCGAGACACCGTCGCAGACCCTGGCGGGACGGCGTCTCAACTAGCCGGAGAGCGCCCCGCGAAAGCGGCGGGTTTCCGAGGGAGACTCGCCGTAGCGGCGCTTGTATTCCTGAGCGAACCTGCCGAGGTGGGCGAAGCCCCATTTGTAGGCGGTGTCCGTCACCGATTCCACCCGGCCGCTGCGCAGTTCTTCGTTGACCCGCTCCAGGCGCAGGTCGCGCAGATAGTGCATGGGGGTGGTGCCGCGATAGGTACGGAAGCCGGCGAACAGGGTGCGCACGCTGACGCCGCCATGTTCGGCCAGGGTTTCCACGCTGAGGGGCTCGTGCAGGTGTTCGGCGATATAGGCCTCGATGCGCTTGATGAAGTAGGGCGAGACATTGCGCTCGCGGGTGCCTTCCAGCTGGCCGTGCAGGGAATGCGGCTGGCCATAGAGCAGGGCATTGAGCAGCGAGGATTCGAATTGCTTGAGCACCAGCGGCTGGTGGATCGGATGCGCCGGATCGGCCAGGCCGTCCATGAGCAGGCCGAGCAGTTGCAGGAAGTAGGCGCCACCGGCCTGGCCCAGGTCCAGCCGCGGATCGAATTGCGGCAGGCGACCCTGCTGGGGCAGGTGCTGGGCGCAGTGATGCTCCAGGTCGGCGCGCTCCAGGCGCAGTACCAGCTGCGCGGCGCCGCCATACCATCTCATGCGCACGGGCAACTCCGGCGACAGCAATGCTGCCACCTGCGGCGAAGACTGGAAATCCACCGCGCCGCAATGGATGTCGGCGCCTCCTGTCAGCGGGATCTGGACCAGATAGAAGTCCTGCAGGCACTGGGGATCGATATCGACGTCGGTGCCGTATTCCAGGCGATTGAGCGACAGTCGCCCGCGGCTGATGTGGTGCAGGCTGGCGCTGACCACCTCGCCGCGCTGCACCGGTTTCAGCTCATGGGGCTTGAACACCTTGCTGACGCCCTGACAGGCCGCATCCCGGTCGGCCACGAGAAATTGCAGGCTGCTCGAACAGAACAGCCGGGTCTGGCGAAAGCGCTCTCCGCTTTCGGAGGGCGTGACGTCTTGGGTCATTGTTACCTCCTTGCACACAGGCGTGGCCCCGCGCACCCTTTTGTTTCCTGCCGATTGCAGCCAGCGGATAGCGGCTGCAGTCAGCGGATAGTCGGTGGGCAGCGGAACTCGTTCTTGGCCGATCGCGGTCGGCCTTGCAGGGGAATTTGCAAGGGGCGGGCCAAGCAAGGCGTCTAACAAAGGGTTTCGGGCGATCAGCGGCCAGGCCGGTCGCCATCCGCTCAGGCGTCGTCTTGGCGCAGTCGCCCATGTTCGCTGCGCACTGCCGCCATGAAGGTCTGCATGGCCGAGGACTGCACCCGGTGGCGGCGACGGATCAGTCCATAGGGCGGCAGTCGTGGTTCGAAGGCGATGGGCAGCACCGCCAGCAGATGGCGACCGGGATAGTCGTTGACCACCGACAGCGGCGTCACGCCGAGCATGTCGGTCTGCTGCAGCAGCGCCAGCAGGGTCATGATGGAGGTGGTTTCGACGATGCTGCCGGGGATGTCGACCCGGGCGTCGTGGAAGGCCTGGTTGATGATGGCCCTCATCGGGCTGGGGTGCTGTTGCAGCACCCAGGTGTGCTCCTGCAATTCGCCCCAGGTGAGGTGAGTGGCCTGGGCAAGGGGATTCTGGGCGCCGGCGATCACGCAGAGCACCTCTTCGCCGAGGCTGTCGAACAGCAACTCTTCTGCGCGGGCCCCGGTAGGAATGCGGCCCAGGACCACGTCGAGCTGGTCCTGCAGCAGCGCCTGGACCAGCACGTCGCTGGTATCCACCTGGATGGACATGGACAGCCGCGGATGGCTCTGCTTGAGGGTAGCGATGGTGCGGGTCAGCAGGCCCGAGGCCAGCGCCGGGATGGCGCCCACGGCGACCCGGCCCAGATTGCCCGATTCCAGCGCGACCAGCTCCTCGCGCATGCCCGAGAGTTCGGCGAACACCATCCGCGCGTAGTAGATCACCGTGTCGCCAAAGGCCGTGGCGCGCATGCCGCGCGGCAGCCGCTCGAACAGGCCCACGCCAAGCAGACTCTCGATCTCGTGCAGCATCTTGGTGGCGGCCGGCTGGGTCATGCCGATGTCGTCGGCGGCGCGGCGCAGCGAGCCGAATTCCGCCAGTGCCAGCACCAGCCGCAACTGGCGCAGGCGCAGACGGCTGTGGATGGTATGGGCATCGGGAATGCGCGTCATGCTGGCGGACCTTGGGGCAGGGGAGCCGGCTAGGGTAGCGCATGAGCCCGGGCCTGGCGTCGGTGGGGTGCGTCCGCGCCAGGCCGGGGCGTTCACGACGGCCGTACCTTGGCCCGCGGCTGGCCCAGGCGCAGCGCCTGCAGGCACCGCGCGAGCAACGGCCAGCAGAGCATCAGCAACGCCGCGGTGGTCAGACTGCCCACCAGCGGGTTGGACCAGAAGATGCCCAGCTGGCCATCGGAGAACAGCATCGATTGGCGGAAGGCGTCTTCGGCCTTGTCGCCCAGCACCGCCGCCAGCACCAAGGGGGCGATGGGATAGCCGAGCTTCTTGAAGGCATAGCCGAGGATGCCGAAGCCGAGCATCAGCCAGACGTCGAACAGGCTGTTGTGCACCGAGTAGGCGCCAATCACGCAGACGGTAAAGATGATCGGCGCGATGATGCAGAACGGGATGCGCAGGATGGCGGCGAACAGCGGCACCGTCGCCAGCACCACGATCAGACTGACCACGTTGCCCAGGTACATGCTGGCGATCAGACTCCAGACGAAGTCGTGCTGTTCGGCGAACAGGGTCGGCCCCGGATGCAGGCCCCAGATCATCAGGCCACCGAGCATCACCGCGGCGGTGGCGGAGCCGGGAATGCCCAGGGTCAGCATCGGCAGCAGGGCACTGGTGCCGGCGCTGTGGTCGGCGGTCTCCGGCGCGATCACCCCTTCCAGTTCGCCCTTGCCGAAGCCCTCGCGGTTCTTCGAAAAGCGCCGCGCCAGGCTGTAGCTCATGAAGGAGGCGGCGGTAGGGCCACCCGGCGTCACGCCCATCCAGCAACCGACCAGGGCGCTGCGCAGCCAGGTCAGCCAGTAGCGCGGCAGTTGCTTCCAGGTGCCGAGCACGGTGCGCAGGGTGATGCGCGCCTGCTCGCCACGAAAGACCAGGCCTTCCTCCACGGTGCAGAGGATCTCGCCGATGCCGAACAGGCCGATCACCGCCACCTCGAAGCTGATGCCCGAGAGCAGTGCCGGCTGGTCGAAGGTCAGGCGCAGATTGCCCGACACCGTATCCATGCCCACCGCCGCCATGGCGAAGCCGATCATCATGGCTGCCACCGTTTTCAGCGGTGGATTCTTGCTCATGCCGATGAAGGTACAGAAGGCCAGCAGGTAGACGGCGAAGAATTCCGGCGAGCTGAATTCCATGGCGAAGGCGGCGATGCGGCTGGAGAGGAAGGTCAACAGCAGCACCCCGACCAGGGCGCCCAGCAGCGCCGAGGTGAAGGCCGCGGTGAGGGCCTCGCCGGCACGACCCTGGCGCGCCAGCGGATAGCCGTCGAAAGTGGTGGCCACCGACGAGGGTTCGCCGGGGATGTTGAACAGGATCGAGGTGATGGAGCCGCCGAACAGCGCGCCCCAGTACATGCAGGAGAGCAGGATGATGGCCGAGGTCGGACTCATGGTGAAGGTCAGCGGCAGCAGCAGGGCGACGCCATTGGGCGCGCCCAGGCCGGGCAGCACCCCGACCAGGATGCCGAGCAGCACGCCGATCACCATCAGGGCGAGGTGGTGGAAGGACAGGATCAGCCCCATCCCGTGCATCAGGGAGTCGAATTCGCTCATGACAGGCTCCTCAGCAGGCGGGCGAGGTCGGCCAGGGGCCCGGCATCCAGCGGCACCTTGAACCAGAGGGCGAAGATCAGATAGCTGGCCAGGCTCACGCCGCCGGCGGTGGCGAGGATCTGCCAGGCGCCGTAGCGCCTTTGCCGCTGGCGATCCCGTGCCATGAACCAGGCGATGAACAGGAAGGCCGTCAGATAGAGGCCCAGCAGGGGCAGGGCGACGACGAAGGCCAGCATCGGCAGGAACACCCGCAGCACCTGGCCGAAGGCGGCGCGTTCGACGAAGCTGGTGCGCAGCGCCTGCCAGCGCCACAGGGTCTGCAGCGCCGTGGCCAGACTGGCCAGGGTCAGCAGCAGGCCGATGTAGAAGGGGAAGTAGCCCGGCTCTGGGCCGGCATCGCCCCAGCCGATACCCTGTTCCAGGCTGCCCACCATCACGATGCCGCCAAGGCCAGCGGTAAAGGCCGCCAACCCCAGTTCCACCCAGCGGGTGGTGATCAGAGAATCTCCGGCCATGGCCGTCTCTCCTGTGTCGGTGCGCCGATCAGCGCTTGAGCCAGCCCGCATCCTCGAACACCGGGGTGACCCGGGCGGTGTCCTGGGCGATGTAGTCCTGCAGCGCCTGGCCTTCAAGGAAGGTGGGCACCAGCGCATTGCGCTCGATGTAGGCCTTGAACTCCGGCGTCTGGCTGACCTTGCGCAGCAGTTCCACATAGAAGGCCCGTTGTTCCTCGCTGACCCCGCCCGGCAAGAGCACGGTGCGCGGGAAACGGTATTGGTCGATGCCCAGCCCCTGCTCCTTGCAGGTGGGCACGTCGGACCAGGCCTGGGTCTCGGTGACCTTGGCGGTATAGGTCATGCGCGCCTGGCTGAACACGCACAGCGGCACCACCTGGCCGCCGCGCCACTGGCTCAGGCTCTCGCTGGGGTTGTTGACGTTGGAAGTGATGTGCTTGCCGGCCAGCTGGGTCGCCGCCTCGCTGCCACTCTTGAAGGGAATGTAGGTGAGCTTGGTGCCCTCGGTGCGATTGAGCAGCAGGGTCAGGGTCTGGTCGACGTCCTTGGACTGGCTGCCACCCATGCGCTTGCCGGCCGGATCCTGCTTGATGGCGTCGAGGTAGCCCCGCGCGTCCTTCCAGGGCGCGTCGACGTAGCTCCAGAGGATGAAGTCATCCTCGGCGATGGCCGCCACCGGGGTGAGGTCGGCGAGCTGGTAGCCGAGCTTGGCGGTCAGCGGCAGCAGATAGACGTTGTTGGTGGCGATGACCAGCTTGTCCGCCTCGCCCTTGGCCATCTTCATCTCCAGGAAGGCCTCGGCGCCGTTGCCGCCACCCTTGTTCATCACCACAGTGCTGGCGTCGAGCAGCCTGTGCTGCGTGATGATCGACTGGATCAGTCGGCCGAGCTGGTCGGTGCCGCCACCGGGACCACCGGCGACCACGATCTCCACCTTGCCCTCGGGTTGCCAGGCAGCCTCGGCGACGGGAGCCACCACAGCGGCCAGGCACAGGGGGAGGGCGGCGAGCAGGGAAGTGCTGCGCATGGGACTACCTCTTTCTTGTCGTTGTTTTGGGTGGGCCGAGTGTGCGCAGCACCCGGCGATCCTGACCAGTCAAAAGAAGGCATGCACCTATAGCCTGGGGTTATGCCTGGCGCTGCTCTTCATCTGACTCCGCACGGCAAAAGGGCCGTAGCGACGAGCGAAAAACGACCTATATCCTGCGGCTATACACCTATGCGCAGATTTGATTAGACGGTTATCGCCCCTCGGCTGATAGTCGACCTCGCCAGCCGGCAGCTGAACACCCATAACAAGAATCCCAGGGGTCCATGCCATGCTCTCGACGTCCCGTTCCTCACGCCTCGGCGAAGCCGCCGTGCCCACGGCGCTCCAGGCTTCCCGCGTCCGCTGGCGCATCTTCGCCATCATTTTCGGTCTTACGGTCATCAACCTGGTGGATCGCGTGTCGCTGTCCATCGCCATGCCTACCATCGCCCGCGAATTCCAGCTGACGCCGGCCACCCAGGGGCTGATTCTCAGCAGCTTCTTCTGGGCCTATGCGCTCCTGCAGATTCCCGGCGGCTGGCTGATCGACCGCTACGGCCCGCGCCGCGTCATCGGCTGGTCCACTGGCCTCTGGGGCGTCTTCCAGACCCTCGCCGCCTTCGCCACCGGCGGGCTGTCACTGATCTTCGCCCGAGTCGCCCTGGGCGCCGCCGAGGCGCCGCTGTTCCCGGCCGGTGGCAAGCTCAATTCCCTCTGGCTGGCTTCCAGCGAGCGCGGCCGTGGCGCGGTGCTGATGGATTGCGGCGGACCGCTGGGCGTGGCCCTGGGCGGTCTGCTCATCGCCTACCTGATCGCCGTCTTCGGCTCCTGGCGCACCGCCTTCTTCATCGCCGGTATCGCCACCCTGGCCATGGCCTGGCTCGCCTGGCGCTATCTCCGGGACGACCCGGCCGCCCACCCCGGGGTCAATGCCGCCGAGCTCGCGCGCATCAACGAAGGTCGCACCACCTCGGTGGCCCAGGCCGCCAAGGCTGGCGCCCGGGGCCTGGGCATCGCCCGCCGCTCCCTGGCCGGCATCCTCATCGGTCGCGCCAGTTGGGCCATGGTCTTCTTCGGCCTGCTGACCTGGGGGCCCAGCTACCTGGCCCAGGCTCGCGGCTTCGACATCAAGGGCATCGGCGCCGCCACCTTCGTCATCTTCCTCTGCGGGGCGGCCGGCTCCCTGGTCGGTGGCTTCCTCTGCGACCTGCTGGTGCGCAAGGGCGTGCGCCGTGGCCTCGCCGCCAAGGGACTGCTGTCCTGCTCCGGCCTGGTGGCCCTGGCGGCCTTCCTGCTGCTGCCGCGGCTGACCGATCCCTATGCCGCCGTGGCGCTGCTGTCGCTCACCGCCTTCTTCCTCATGTGGGGCAGCCTCTACTGGAGCTTCCCGGCGCTGCTGGCGGTGCCGGCACGCGTCGGCCTTATCGGTGGGGTGATGAACCTGGCCGGCAGCCTCGGCGGCATCGCCGTACCCATCCTGGTCGGCCTGCTGCTGCAGCACCTGGGTGGCTATCCCGCGGTGCTGGGCTTCTTCGCTCTCTGCTCGGGCCTGTTCATCCTCGGCACCCTGTTGATCGCCCTGGACCAGCGGGAGGTGCAGCATGGCTGAGCTCTATAACGGCCCCATCGTCGATGCCCATCATCACTTCTGGGAGCCCCGGCGCAACTTCCACCCCTGGCTGTCCGGCACGGAAACCATCCCCTTCCGCTATGGCGACTACAACGCCATCAAGGGTGACTATCTGCCCGAGCACTACCTGGCCGACGCGGCCGGTCATGAGGTGGTCCAGACGGTCTATGTCGAGACCGAGTGGGATCCGCGTGATCCCCTGGGCGAGACCCGCTACGTCCATGAACTGGCACGCCGCCATGGCGCGCCCCATGCGGTGGTCGCCCAGGCCTGGCTGGATGCGGCAGACGCCGCCGAGCTGCTCGCCGCCCAGGCCGCCTTCGAACGGGTGCGCAGCGTCAGACACAAGCCCGGTGGCCCGGCGCGCCCGGAAGAGGTGGGCAGCCAGCGCACCCTGATGAGCGACGAGCGCTGGCGCCAGGGCTACGCCGAGCTGCAGCGCCACGGCCTGCACTTCGACCTGCAGACGCCCTGGTGGAATCTCGACGAAGCCTGTCGCCTGGCGCGGGACTTCCCGGCCACCCAGCTGATCCTCAACCACACGGGGCTGCCGTCCGACCGCAGCGCCGAAGGTCTGGCCGCCTGGCGCGCGGCCCTGGCCCGCCTCGCCGAATGGCCCAACGTGGCGCTGAAGATCTCCGGGCTGGGCCTCGCCGGCCAGCCGTGGCGCGCCGAAGACAACGCCTGGATCGTGCACGAGGCCATCGCCGTCTTCGGCGCGGAACGCGCCATGTTCGCCAGCAACTTTCCCGTCGATCGTCTGTGCGGCAGCTACGACACCATCATCGGCGGCTTCAAGCATCTGGTGGCCGACCTGCCCATCACGGCACAGCGCCACCTCTTCCACGACACCGCCCAGCGTCTGTATCGCCCGGTGGCCGACGTCTTTCGCCTGGACACCTACCTGAGGACTTCCGCATGAGCAATTCCACGCTTCCCCGCCTGGCCCTGGTGCTGGGTGATCCGGCCGGCATCGGCCCCGAGCTGATCGCCCGCCTGCTGGCCGATCCCGAGGTGCGCAGCCGCGCCCGCCTGGTGCTGATCGCCGACGAGGAGGAGGCCCGCACCGGCATGCGCATCGCCGGTTGCGAATACCCCTACCGCCCCATCGATAGCCTGGACGCGCTCGATTTCCAGGACGACGTACCCCTGCTGTATCCCTACCGGGGCGCTGCGGAAGGCGCGTTTCCCCGCAGCGAAGCCAGTGTCGTCGGCGGCCGCTACAGCCTGGACACCCTGGCCGTCGCCCTCGACCTGACTCAGGCGGGCCACACCGACGCCATCCTCTTCGGTCCGCTGAACAAGACCTCCCTGCACCTGGCAGGCATGGGCCACAACGACGAATTGCACTGGTTCGCCGAGCACCTCGGCTACCAGGGGCCATTTTGCGAATTCAACGTGCTGGACGATCTCTGGACCTCGCGGGTGACCTCCCACGTCGCCCTGAAGGATGTCCCTGGCTTGCTCAGCCAGGAGCGGGTGATCGAAGCCATCCAGCTGATCGACAACGAACTCAAGCGCAGCGGCCTGGCGCGACCGCGCATCGGTGTCTGCGGCCTTAATCCGCACAATGGCGACAACGGCAGCTTCGGCCGCGAGGAGATCGACCTCATCGGCCCGGCCGTCGAGCGCGCCAGGGCGCTGGGCATCGCCGCCGACGGCCCCTATCCCGCGGACACCATCTTTCTCAAGGTCCAGGGCGACGCCCGCGCCTTCGACGCCGTGGTGACCATGTACCACGACCAGGGCCAGATCGCGATCAAGCTGATGGGCTTCTCCCGTGGGGTCACGGTGCAGGGCGGCTTGCCCATTCCCATCGCCACGCCCGCCCACGGCACCGCCTTCGACATCGCCGGTCAGGGCCGCGCCAATGTCGGCGCGACCCGTCAGGCCTTCGAGATCGCCTGCCGCCTGGGCGCTTCCCGCCACTGATAGCTGCCGCGGCGTCCAGGCGCCTCCCGAATCCGCCGAACCGGTCCCTGGGGCCGGACGGCCTTACTCATGCTCGAAAAAGGAACCTCACCATGAAAATTACCAGCGTTCGCACCCGCGTCTTCGAATGGAAGGGCAAGGTCGTCCCGCCTCAGGCGCACTTCTGCACCAACGCCACCGACATCCTCTATGAGCGCGGCGACGCCATGGGCTCCTTCCGCTTCCACGGCTGGCTGGTGGTGGAGATCGAAACCGACAGCGGCCTGGTCGGCCTTGGCAACTGCGCCCTGGCGCCGCGGGTGGCCAAGGAAATCATCGACCTCTACCTGACCCCCATCGTCCTGGGCCAGGATCCTTTCGACAACGAATACCTCTGGCAGAAGATGTATCGCCGCACCCACGCCTGGGGCCGCAAGGGCATCGGCATGGCCGCCATCTCCGCCGTGGACCTGGCGCTCTGGGACCTGATGGGCAAGGCGGTAGACAAGCCGGTGTTCAAGTTGCTGGGTGGCCGGACCAAGGAAAAGATCCCCTGCTACGCCTCCAAGCTCTACGCCAATGACAATCTGGATCTGTTTCTGGAAGAGGCCCAGGGCTATCTCAACCAGGGCTTCGATGCCCTCAAGATGAGATTTGGCTACGGGCCGAAGGACGGTCCCGCCGGCATGCGCCGTAACATCGAGCAGGTGCGCGCCTTGCGTGAACTGGCTGGTCCCGACGTCGACATCATGCTGGAGTGCTACATGGGCTGGACCCTGGAATACGCCCGCCGCATGCTGCCCAAGCTGGCCGAATTCGAACCGCGCTGGCTGGAAGAGCCGGTTATCGCCGATGACATCGAAGGCTACGTCGAACTCAAGAAGATGGGCATCATGCCTATCTCCGGCGGCGAGCACGAATTCACCTCCTACGGCTTCAAGGATCTGCTCGAACGCCGCGCCGTGGACGTCATCCAGTACGACACCAACCGCGTCGGCGGCATCACCGCCGCGCGCAAGATCAACGCCCTGGCCGAAGCCTGGTCGGTGCCGGTCATCCCCCACGCCGGCCAGATGCACAACTACCACCTGACCATGGCCAGCACCGCCTCGCCCATGGCCGAGTTCTTCCCGGTATTCGACGTGGAGGTAGGCAACGAACTCTTCTACTACGTCTTCAAGGGCGAACCCCAGCCCGTCGGCGGCTACCTGCAACTCGACGACGACAAACCCGGCCTGGGCCTGGAACTGTCCGATGAGCATCTCAAGGATTTCGATGTGATCGAGTAGCGGTCTGGTCTGGCTGCCGCCCGTGCTGTGCGGCAGCCATCCTGCGTTCATGCGGCGGGTGACAGCACTCGCCACGCCACCTGACTCAACCCGCCAATATTGCCGCCGCACCCCGTGGCTGCCGGGTGTACCACAGCACCCGGCTGACCCCGCGGGTCACCGCCACATAGCTCAGGCGCAACGCCTCGTCCGCCATGGCGTCGTCATAGCTTTGCTGGAAATGTCCGCTGGTCGCATAGAGGGCGTTGCGCAACGGGTGGGGCTGCTGGGGCTGGCCATCGTCCAGCACGATCGCCACCTCGGCCTGCAGGCCCTTGGCTCGGTGAATGGTGCAGGTGCGTACGCCTGGCTGACGTCCCAACTGCTCGTTGATGGCTTTCAAGGGCGCGTTCAGGCGACTCATCACCATGACCGCGCACCGCTCCGGCCGCTCTCGTTCCGCGGCATACGTCCGTTGCGCCTCGATCTCGTTCAGCAACGCAGCCAACTGGCGGGCGATATCGAATTGCGGCACGACCTTGACCCCATGACCCTGGTCATCCGCCGCGCGGGAGGCTTGGGTTTTTTTGGGCTGCTTGTGGCGCACCTGGGTCAGGATGCGTTCACCATCAGCCACGATGTCTGGTGAAGAACGGTAGTTGGTTCCCAACATCAGTGTCTGGCTGGGCGTCTGGCCTGGAAACCAGCGATCGAAGTGAATGAACAGCTCCGGCGAGCTGCCCCGCCAGCCATAGATGGATTGCCAGTCGTCACCGATGGCCATCAGCGTAGGCGCAGCTTTCTCCTCCGCAAGCCTGCGCTGTACCTGCTGCAGCCAGAAGGCGATCTGCGGCGAGATGTCCTGGAATTCATCGATCAGCAAATGGGTGAAGGGCTGCAGACGGGCAATCAGGGCGCGACTGGGTTTCTTTTCCAGGCGATCCGTCAGCACGGCAAAGGCGGTATTGAAGGTGATCAGCCGCTGTTCCTTCAGCAGCTTGCCGAAGTGTCGCCAGAACTGCTGCATGGCCTCCAGGAAGATCCGGTCCCGCGTCGAGCACTCCAGCTGACTGCTCCTTATAGAGCCGACCCGCAACCCCAGGGTCTCGGCGAATGAGGCCTGGCCATAGAAGAGGTCTGGCAGCGGTTGGGGTTGACGTTCGCCATTTAGGACGAAGGGCTGCAAGGGTGGCGCGCCGGGTGGCTCCTCCTCATTGGGCGGCGCCAGTTCCAGCAACAGATGGACCCGACGCCGAAAGCCGGCGTCCTCGCGGTAGCTATGCTCGTAGGCCTGTATCAGGAGCTGCCGTTGAGCCTCGTTCAGGCTGGCGCCAGCCAGCATGCCGTTGTCCGGTTCGTCGTCACCTTTCGATTGGCTGGACAGCTGCTCGAACCATTGCGTCGCCCTCAGTTCGGTGCGCGCCAACTGTGCCAGGGCCGAGTGAAAGGTTCTTACCAGTTCGCGTGCCGCCTCGTCATCCAGCGGGGCCTCCCAGAAGGCCAGGACGCGCTTGAGCTGGGCGCGCAACTCTTCGCAGGACGCCTTGGTAAAGGAGATGACGGTCAGCTGCTCGCGCGGGATGTCGAGGTGGCACAGCATGAACACCACTCGCAGCACCAGCGTCGTGGTCTTGCCCGAACCGGCCCCCGCGAAGATACGGGTAGCCGGAGCCCGCGCGAGGATCATCTTCCACTGCTCAGGTGAGGGTGGCTGGATGATGCCCTGAGCCACGGCCTGCTCGACCCGTACCTTCATCCGCTGCTCCTGGGAGCGCTTGATGGTGAGTGCGGGACCATAGATGCCCGCGGGGGAGGGGATGGCCGGGGTAGCCTGTATAAAGGATTGCTCGCTGTTCGCCGCCTTGACCGAGACTTTGGGCTCGGCCTGCCGTTTGCGGGCCTTGGTCGGCTGCACCTTCTTCTGGCCGCTTGGCGCCTGCTCTCCTTTAAGGAAGAGCGTCGTACGGGGAAACCAGTCGCCTAAGGTGTTTCTCAGCTGTTGTCGATAGCGAGCCAGGATGGAAGTCATGCAGTCCTCGAAACATGGTCTGCCGGCATCTTACCTCGCACAGGTGACAGCTCGCCTTTTGGTGGCCTTTTTCATCCCTGCTGAAAGATTCTTGAAATTAC